>JBGPAN010000026.1:0-16807 GCA_041480785.1 Bacteroidota bacterium
ACCCAGCGTCCGTTTCTGGTCCGGATTTTGACGCAAAGAACGCGGACAGAAAAGTTTGGAAGTTCCAATTCAGTTCTGTCGTTCGTCGCGTGCTCACGAAAATTCCACAATAAACTCTGGAGGTGACTATGCCCGAATTCAGTGTCAATCCAACGCGATTCGACCCCTACAAGAACTTCAAGTTCAGAGTCAAATGGGACGGCAAGTACGTTGCCGGTGTAGAAAAAGTAAGTCCGCTCATGAGGAAAACTGAAGTGATACATTTTCGAAGCGGTGGAGATCCGAGTACCAGCAGAAAATCGCCTGGAAGAACAGAATACTCGTCGATTACTCTCGAGAGAGGAGTAACGCATGACACCGAATTCGAGAAATGGGCCAACAAGGTATGGAATTATGGTTCTGGCCTCGGCCTGGAAGTCTCGCTAAAAGATCTCCGCAAGGACATCATCATTGAACTCTATAACGAGGCTGGCCTGCTCGCAATTGCCTACAAAGTGTATCGATGCTGGGTTTCGGAATACGTAGCTCTTCCCGATTTGGATGCAAACGCTTCAGCCGTGGCAATCCAGAGGCTCACGCTCGAGAATGAAGGATGGGAACGGGACTACTCAGTCGCGGAACCCAGCGAGCCTACATTTACTGAACCTTCATAGTTATGGTGAAACACAATGCCTGAACCAAGAACTGCAAAGGGTGGCTTCGTGCATTTTGACGCGAATGCACAGTTGGGTCCTGCCGTCGCTTTTCATTTCAATCCAGAAACACTCGAGCGCACAATCATCCCTGTTGATCCAGGTAGCCAGCGCAGGGAGATGATGAGATTCACGATTGAGTTCGACGCGACCGATGCACTGGAACGAGGGGATGCAACCGCAGGCGCCTTTGGGATTCACCCCGCGCTTGCGGCGTTGGAAGTGCTCACTCAAACAACAAAGAATACCAGCGGATCTGTGCCGAACTCTGCTGCCGGCGGTCCGGGAGGAGTGAAACCGTTCACGCTATTCGTCTGGGGGAGTCAGCGCGTCATGCCCATCAAGTTCGTGCAGCTGGAAATTCGTGAGACCATGTTCGATGGGAAGCTGAACCCCCTACGGGCAACGGTGATTGTATCGCTGGAACTTCTGAGCGACGTTGAACTGAACACGAACCCCAGCGCACGAGCATTCATGGATTCGTATCTCGGGCAGAAAAAATGGCTTGCCGGGCAGCCTGGCTCCAGCGGACCGACGGAGGAAATGCTGACAGCTCTGAAGAAATAGTAAGCGGATGAACACAACGTGGTGCTTAATGTCGCGCGCACCAGACTTCCTTGGAATGAACTCGCGCACGCAAGTGCATTCCCCGCTTCAGGATCCATCGCGAAGAACAGAAGGAGTTCACTATGATTCCTCGGGTAACCACGATTATCAGATTTGTCACATTGTTTTGGTTTCTCAGTTGGACGGGGTGTACGGATCTGGACAATCTTGAGGGCAACCACGATTTCTCCGCTGAGGAGCCTTTCAGCTTTGATGTCAATGTCCAACATCAGGCCGGGCTCCGGCTGGTAGGTATCTCCGGAACCATCTCGGTAACCGGGAGTGCAAGTACGACGGTTGTCAGCATCACTGGAAAGAGGAGGGTAGAGGCCGAAAGCTTGAGCGATGCGAAAGAATGTCTGAAGCAGCTTCAAGTTAATGTTCAGGATCTCGGTAACGAAGTCTCTGTCGAGACTGTTCAGCCCAAAGACACCCAGGGTCGAAATTACATCATTGACTACATACTCGTTCTTCCACAAACATTTCGGGTTCAGGTGACCGATGTGACCGGTGCGGTGAGCGTCGACTCGATCAACAACACAGTTCTTGTCAATTGCGTGACTGGAAGTGTGACGTTGAATCGGATCGCAGGCAATTCAACCGTATCCCTCGTGACGGGGGCGATCGACGGACGGGTGACAATGCCAACAAACAGTGCCGTCGATTTCTCCACTGTCACTGGAAGTATCAACTTGAGGATCCCGACAGTCACGTCGGCGCAGCTCACTGCTTCCGTGACCACGGGGAGCATTGTCACATCGAACCTTGTATTTCAGTCGCAATCAAGCTCTCCGACCTCGTTTGTGGGCAAGCTAGGTGACGGAAAAGGGACGATTACACTGAAGACGGTCACAGGCGGCATCAATGTTACAGGGCTGTGAGGGTCGCCGCAGAGTTATTGAACTTCACGCGCTATCTTCGTAGCTTCTTCCAGGTAAATTGTTTCCTAAACCATGAATCGCAGATAGCGCGAGCGTAGTCACGAAGTGATTTCAAAGATCCTCATATACCCAATTCTGCTTCTCCTTATCCACACACTCGCACTCCAGGCTCAGGATATTCGCGAGGATGTCGGGTACTTCACAGATCCGCATAGCACCCCCTTCGGCACCGTTTGCACGAACAACTACTCTTCGGCGGTCTATTTGGTAAAGAATAGCTCACCGGAGGAGCTTCTTTCTGCGCCCGGCTGCGGCAGCTACTACACATTTTCCGTCGACGGCCGTCAGATCGGGTTGAAGCTCGTGGATGACGGTGGAAACCAGATTCCCGCTGTGTATGATCTTTCCACACGGACACTCACAACTCTCAGCGCTCCCACCAGCCGGGCTGGTCAGGTTAGCTTTTCCCGTAACGGACGAATCGCATTCACGCGCGGCGAGCAGCTCATCGTGATCGACGGAACCGTAGAACAATCGTACCCACTCGGTACATACGCAAACCTCGCACCCATCTCGCCAGACGGCAAGTCCGTTGTCTACAATGACAACAATGATCAGCTGTGGGTTTGTCACTTTGATGCCGGGGAGCGCACTCTCATCAGCACTGGAAAGCTCGGCTACTTCAATCCCCGCTGGTCTCCTGATGGGAGCAAGATCCTGAGTTCAAGTCTCAATGGTCTCATAAGAGTGTACGATCTTGAAGCGAAACGCACGTTTGATCTCGGGGAGGGGAACCGTCCCTCGTGGTCGGGGGATTCGCGTCACGTTGTCTTCTACCGGAAAGAATTCCAGGGGCCTAAGCTCGTCAACACCGATCTGTACACCTCCACCTTCGAGGGCACCGTGCAGCAACGACTCACCTCGACCCCTGATGTGATGGAGATGGATCCGTCGTTCATCAATGGCGACAGTGAAGTCCTGTTTCAGACCTATTCGCGCCGATCCATCGGAACGGTTGCCATCGACCGAAAGGCTGTCAGCCTTCAGAAAGGGACTTCACGAAAAGAAATCGCCCTCCCTGGGGCAGAAGTGTTGAGCATCAAGCCGATCTTCCGGGCATCGGCGGTCCAGGCGACATCGCAACTCGATATTCCCTATGTTCATCAGGCGTACGACACGCCTGATTGGTTCAATGGGGATGCTGCCTGTGCGCCGACGGCAGCGATTATGCTGCTTGCGTACTACAATATTCTCCCGCCATGGCCCACGTATTGTTCTACGCCGAGCCCGCACTACAACAGCTGGGGGAACTATGTCAGCACCCAGTACCAGTTCAAGCAGGTGCAGTACATACAGAAAGCGAACGACCCAAGCAGCAAACCCGCATGGGGCGGATATGGGTTTATGTGGAACGGTGCCAACCATCCATATACGCGGATGGCAGATTACTACGCGTATCATGGCATGACGGCGGTACAGACGGATGCGACTCCATACAGCGTTGCTCTTGCGGAGGTGACGTCGGGTCATCCGTTCACGTTGTGCGTCATGTTGACATCGGCAGGGCACCTCGTCCTCGCGCATGGAATTGGAGTGGAGCCTCATACATTCATCTTTAATGATTGCTGGGGGGACAAGAATCGCGGGTACAAGAATTACTATGGAAAGAACGTCAGCTACGACTGGCCAGGCTACAACAATGGATTTCAGAACCTTACCGGCGTCGCCTGGTGCATTGCGACGAGATACGATCCACCTGTGTTGAGCGATACTGTCATCGATGATCTGCAGTTTGCCAAAGGTTTTACTATGCGGACGGCAGTTCCTTCATCAATGACTCTGTGGAACGACAGGAATGCCGGCTACCAGGGACATGCATGGTGCGCCTCTACGAGGAATGGCAGCACTGTCGACACGTGTTTTGCTACATGGACGCCGTCGCTCCCGGCCGACGGGGTGTACGAAGTCTCTGCATACATTCCATCGATAGGCAACGCTACTGATGCGCGATATCTGGTCGCCTACAACGGAGGGAATGTCACAAAATCGATCAATCAGAGCCAGAACGGAGATTCGTGGGTTTCTCTCGGGTCGTATTCGTTCACAAAGGGGAGTGGGGGATCGGTGAGGCTTGGCGATCAAAGCTCAAGCCCAGGTCAGACTTTGGCGTTCGATGCCGTTCGGTGGGGTCGCACTCAGAACCTCGCCACGGATGTGCAGAGGACGGCGGATGTGCCGGATGGATTTGTTCTTCGTCAGAACTATCCCAACCCATTCAACCCAACAACGAACATCGAATTTTCCGTCGCGACGAAGTCGCGACGAGACCTCGTCCTGCTGAAGCAGGACGGGCGAATTGCCAATGTCGAATTGGTGATGCTTGGGGTATTTGATGTTCTTGGCAGACGGGTCGCCACGCTCGTGAACGAAGTGCGTCCGGCTGGAGTGTACACAGTCCGCTGGGATGCCTCATCGCTCCCAAGCGGCGTGTACTACTACCGGCTTCAGGCTGGGGCATTCGTGGAGTCGAAGAAAATGGTGTTGACGAAGTGACGACGCTTCTCAGTCGTCATCCTGAGGATCGACGTCCTGAGCGAGCCCCGCTTTCTGCGGGGTAAACTCCGCGAGTCGAATCCTTCGACGTGCTCAGGATTCGACCCTGAGGAATCCCGAAGGGTCGAAGGATTTGTCGATTCGCCCGCCTGCCCTCAATGAACCTTCGAGGCGGGCAGGAAGGATCTGACTCAATGTGTCGTCGCCTTATGGAGCAGTCGAGCGAGTCAGTTCCTTCTTGTAGCATCTTCTTCTTTTGTGCTGCCGCGTTTCGTAGAATCTCCACTGAGCCTGAACTTTCGCATTTGCTTCCAGTTCTCTGTTTGTCTCGACTTTCTCAATCTTGTTCTTTATGAACACCTTGTTCGTTTCGTGGATCAGGATCGCGTTTACCCCTTTGTTCTGCATGTCGGGACGCACCGCAGTCAGATAGAGATCCACCCTCCTGTTATTCTTCATTGCTCTTAAGACGCGGATAAATCCGAACGGAAAGAGATGCCCATTGCATTTCTGAAGTGCGTTGGACAACGAAGGCATGGCGATCCCAAATGCCACGACTTTGTTCTGAGCATCCAATACAACCGGGACGTACTCCGCAATGATGAAATTGAAATACTGCTTCACGTACATGTCAATTTGTTTGTCCGATAGCTCAACAAATCCATACAGATCTTTATACGCTTCGTTCAGCACATGAAAGATTTCCCTGGCATACGGGAGTATGTCTTTGGCTTTGTCAGCTTTCAACACTGTAAGCTTGTTTCTTTCAAGTGCGATATGGGCCAACCTCTCAACCTTTTCAGGAATTCCCTGACCCATGGTGACTTCAAATTCGACCCAATCGGTGTCTTTTAGATATCCTGCGTGTTCAATGTGTTCCGGGTAATATGGATAGTTGTAGATTGCGCCCAGGGTGCTCACTTCGTCGAAACCTTCGACGAGCGTTCCTTCACCATCCATGTCTGTGAAGCCCAGAGGGCCATGCACGCGGTTCATGCCATTCGATACGGCCCATTGCTCGACCGCTTGCAGTAGTGCAAAGGAAATTTCCGGATCGTCGACGAAATCGACCCATCCGAAGCGCGCTGCTTTCGCATTCCATTTCTGATTGTATTTCTTGTTGATGATCCCTGCAATGCGGCCAACGATCTTTCCATTTTTGTAGGCCAGCCAATACTTCGCTTCGCAAAAATCAAATGCTGGGTTCTTGTCCTTTCGAAGAGACAGCATTTCGTCGGCACGAAGAGGAGGCACCCAATATGTATTTTCCCGGTAAAGCGAATACTGAAACGACACAAATTGCTTCAGTTCACTCAAAGTGTCAACCTCTTTCAACTCTATTGCCATTTCTTTTTCTCCTGGTACAATGGTGCCCCGGGTTGACCGGCGACCTATCGTTCAAATCCCACGTCTTCAAATGGCATCTATGAAATCCTAAAACGAGCGTGTCCTGACTATCAACATACGGCGTCTATGCCTGAAAATCAATTCGGGCAAGACCGCCAAGAAGTCAATCAATTCGTAACAAGCTCCCGAAAGCCAGCCCAAACAAAACCACTACTCCCTCGACGACTCCACCCCCTACGAGCAAGAGCGTTCCGCCAAGGTTGTATTCCGACTTCTGAATAGAAAGGATGCTGTCAGCCGGGATGCTACGGGAGGTAATGAAGTACTCCGGAACCTTCCAGTTTTCGTGCGAATAGGCGGGGTTGAGTCGCTGCGCAGCCCCGAAAGGTTTGGATGTCGTCGAGAGAGCTGTGTGGATATCTGGGATGTTGTCTCCGGCATGTCTATTGGCTCACCCTCAACAGGAGGCTACCTTATCACCACCGTCTCTTGAGATCCGGTCCACGATACATTTTCAAGACACTGGAAGTCGATTCCTGGCTAGCGAGATACCGGGGGAAGGGGAGACAGCTTGGATTGAGGAGGCTCCGATTCGGGAAAAATCCGAGGGCGTCATAGCTCCATCGGAGGGGCATCCGGAAGCATCCTTAGTTCATTCGACAGCTCTCACAGCTGCAGAGTACTCGCTCATGGAATTGTTCACAGACTTTTGATCTGTGTGATTACTCCACTTGCTGTTCTGCCGGCTGCCGCCAAAGGAATGGAAATCCCGATGCCCGTTGCACCTGAACCAAGGTTGTTGATGTAAGCAAATAGTGAGCAACTTTCGCATTCGTAGAAAATCCCAGAGATTTGGTTTTTTTTGACGCATTAGACGCTCAGTCTAGTGGCTTGATGCCGCCGTGGGGGGGCACTAGCGGAGATACAGCCAAAGAACTTCTCCATTACATTTTTCGATTTTCAGCGCTCATAAACAACCGCAACGATATACCATAGGGTAGTTGAGGTCCAGCCCTAGCAATAAGTCCGGGCCTTGAGGCACAAGCAAAAAATGCTTACTGTCAAATTAATCTTTCCGTTGTGCACCGTCAGTCCAAACCACCCAACTGCAAAGCCAGGCAATTCTTTCAGAGGAATTCATATGCATCGGATCTGCGTGTTGGTTTTTATTGTCCTCTGCAATTCGATCTCAGTGTCACAATGGACTCACATCGTGATTCCTCTTGCAGGTTCAGCTGTATCATCGATTGCTGCTGATGGGTCTACCGTGATTGTCGGGACATTTTCAAGCGGCGTATTTCTTTCCACGGACAACGGGACGAACTGGACCAGGAGTCTGGTTGGTCTTCCAGGCTACCCGGAAGCGTTTTACCCGGTGAGGGCTGTAGCGGTCAGTGGCCAGAATTGCTATGCTGGGTGGGACGGTGGGCTGTATCGTTCGACGGATAGAGGGGCAACGTGGCAGAGCGTCAATTCCATAACTGGTGTTCTTTCTCTGGCAGCCAATCTGGACTATGTTTGGGCGGGTACTTTGGGGACTGCAGTATATTTTTCCTCGGACCGGGGAGCAAATTGGGGTGACATGGCACATTCTAGGGGTGGACCAGTTACTACACTGGCACCTACACGAGATGATTGGGCGGCGGGAACTTGGCTCTTCTTTGCTGGTTCCCAGGGTCTTGAGTGTCGAAATTGGTTTGGAGGCTTCAGAACTGACTGGGAGGGGATCATCTATCCGGCCCTTCTTGATAAAAAAGTCTACTCGGTTGTCGGGGTCGGTGACTATGGACTCGGTCCCAACATTTTTGTTGGAACAAACGCAGGTATGTATCGTTCAACAATCGGTAGCGCAAGTTGGGTGCCTACTGGCCCAGCAAATGTTTTGGTACAAAGTCTTGCTTCCTCTTCAACAAGAAAAGTCTTTGCTCTCTCGACTGATGGACTGCTGTTTTTCTCTGCCGACATGGGTCAGACTTGGACTGATGTGACTGTGGGGCCTGGCGCAATTGGTCCTATTGGTTCTTCATCAGTGGCAGCCAGCGGAAGCTACATTTTCTGCCCTTGTGGGAATGGTCTTTGGCGGCGTTTGCTCTTGCAATTTGTGCTAGGGATGCGCCCTGTTCCTTTGCCACCAGACTTGAGTTCACCTGCAGATGGAACGATTAATACGCCGATCGCACCCACTTTGGTTTGGAATGTTTCGACGGGTGCAACATCGTATCGACTTCAAGTGTCTTCTAGGCTAGATTTCTCCACGACCATCTACAATCAGGACATTCTGATTGGGACATCTCAAACGATCAATGGTCTCGAATACAGCACGAAATACTATTGGCGGGTAAACGCGACCAATTCAGCAGGCACGAGCACATGGTATCAGGTGTGGAATTTCACCACTTCTGCGCCCCCGTTTCTGACGATACTGACACCATCGCCGTTACCTCAGGGTACCATGGGTGTGGACTGCTCGCTCACGCTGACGGCAACTGGAGGTGCGCAGCCATATACGTGGTCCTTGAGCGAGGGGTCCATTCCATCAGGATTGAACTTGACTCCATGGGGTACACTTGCTGGAGTACCGCTAAATTCAGGTACGTTTAGTCTCAAGGTGAGTGTTACGGACAACACGATGGCTCAAGCATCAAAGACGTTCACGATGGTAGTCAGCTCAAGGCCGACTGGTACTTTGGCCCTTAATGTCCTCCCTGCCGATGCTATCGTTACAATCGTGAAGGGGAATAGGGTGCTCATGACCCGTGGCGATATAGCCACGATCAACCTGCCGGAAGGCAAATATGTCGTTTCCGCCTCGAAGAAATGGTGGGTGACCAAGGCTGACACGATCCTTGTCCAGGCAAATGTGTCGACTCCAGTCGTTATCTCGTTGCAGCCAATGGTCACTCTACCCGCGTCGAACAGGAAAGTAAGTCCTTGGTTATTTGAACAACCGGATGCTACTTATGCTGAAACCTGTGCCAGCATGCAACTCCTTACCACAATATGTCCATGCATATACTTGTTGAATATTGATCTCAGAGATGGATCAATCGAAAACCGCCCTTTTGCCAATTATGCCGCGACTATCCGAGCATGTCAATCGAAACAAATCTTAGTAGTACCCCTAATCGGAATTCTGGATCCAGCAACAGGTGCACCGAATGCAAATAACACCATAAAGGCGGTATTTGATTCTTACGTAATCAGTTCCAGGAACATTCAAAGCATAGTGGATTCTGTGATTGTCAACGGATATGATGGGATAGATGTCGATTATGAGGCTTTCGGATCATACGGGTTTCCGCAACCCGGCGGGGGGCTGAAGTGGGATTGGTATGCAAAGGCAATGACATCAAGATACTTCCAGAGCTTGAGTGACTCGCTTGCGAGGAAGGGAAAACTCTGCTTTGTGACCGTGGGGGCCACGGGGGATGACGCTTACACCCCGTTCGATTTCAAGAAGTTGGCACAAATCAGCGATCGATTGAGAGTCATGTGCTACGACATGGGTGCTCCCAACCATGCCGCGCTTCATGAGAAGCTGAATGGGGCATGGTTAAATATCTCAGACGCCTTGGATTATGTAGTCAGTAAGGTGCCAGACAAGAGTAAGATTGTGTTGGGTTTTCCCACGTATGGCAAAGCGAAGGACATGACCGACTCTAAGAGAGATCCGGTTGCCTTGGTTTATCGTGATGTTCAGGACATTTTGGCTAGCAGATCGTCGGACAAGAAGCTGATTGACAAAACTCACTCAGTGGATGTGAACTCCGGCAACATCCCCTGCTTCAGATACCGTGATTTGGCAAATCATGAATGGCTAGCCTGCTACGAAGACGAAGGAAGCATCGGGAAAAAGCTGGACTACTTACTGACAGAGGGCATTAGGGAGGTCGCCTTTTGGAGGTTCGGTGAAACGGATTTCTTGAGCAACCGGCTAGCGGATTTTGTTGCCGGTATGTACTACCAACCATGGGGTCGAGTGGTACGAACTTTCTGTCCGGTAGATCTGGTTGTCACAGATCCATCGAAGAGATCCATCTCGAAGCAACAATCTTCCATTCCAGGTGCCACCTACGAGGAGTTCATTGTTGACAGCCTCGGCAACAAGAATGACGTCGTGAACATTCCATATCCTATCGCGGGACAGTACACGATCAAGGTGGTTGCCGAACCTGGAGCTCAGTCTTCTGATAATTTCACTCTGACGACAAGCCAAGCTGGCGAGACCATTGTGATTGCCGAAAACAGTTCTGTTGGGAGCATCCCCGTTGAGCCTTTTGCCGTCTCCAACACGCTTGTTGCAGCAAGCTCTGTCATTGGGGTTCTGACGGATACCATATCGTTTGAAGCGACTATGGGAGGGCCCATCTCAGCATCGAAGAATCTCACCATCACGAATGATGGCTCTGCCACACTTCATTGGAGTGCAACGCAGAAGCCATCGTGGCTAGCAGTCACACCAACTAGTGCAGCGAGTAACTCGCAAGTTATCACCATTCAACCCGATTCAACAAATCTTAGTCCAGGGACCTACCTCGGCGCAATGACCATTTCTGATCCGGCTGCGATGAACAATCCACAAGCCATTCCAATCAAGTACATTGTCGCAGCACTTCAGTCGCCAACGCTTGGGACGCCCACGGATACCGCTATGAATGTATCCATCATTGCGGCTCTCAAATGGAGTAGATCAGTCGCCGCAACGAGATACTGGCTGCAAATCTCTACTAGTGCGGCGTTCTCGACAACAATTGTAAATGATTCGACGATTACCGACACCACAATGACGGTCGGACCCATGCAGAATAACGTGACCTACTATTGGCGAGTGAGTGCAAAGAATGACGGTGGAACAAGTCCTTGGTCGCAGGTACGGAGTTTCACGACGATTGTTGCAGCACCACAGGCGCCGACATTGGCGGGACCAGTTGACAGTGCGAAGAACCTGTCAACCACTCCAACCGTCAGTTGGACAAAGGTGGGAGGTGCTGTGACGTATTGTTTACAGGTCTCAGTGAAGTCAATATTTTTGACCCTTGTAGTCAATGATTCAACTGTAATAGACACGACGAAGGCAATTGGCCCACTACAGAACAATACGACATACTGTTGGCGGGTAAATGCAAAGAACGAGGCGGGGGCCAGTGGTTGGTCGTTGGTGAGGAGCTTCACGACGATTGTGGCAGCACCACAGACGCCAACATTAGCGGGTCTGGTTGATACTGCAAGAAATGTGTCGATCACGCCGACCCTAGGTTGGGCAAAGATGGCAGGAGCAACAACATATCGCTTGCAGGTGTCGCCCGGTTCTGCATTCTCGACAACGGTTGTAAATGATTCAACGATTACCGATACAACGAAGACTATTGGACCCTTGCAGAACAATGCAACCTACTATTGGCGAGTTAGTGCAAAGAATGAGGGTGGGACAAGTGGTTGGTCGTTGGTGAGGAGCTTCACGACGATTGTCGCTGCACCACAGGCGCCGACATTGGCAGGTCCGGCTGATACTGCAAGAAATGTATCGATCACACCAACACTGAGTTGGGCGAAGGCAACAGGAGCCGTGATATATCGTTTGCAGGTCTCACTGAACTCAACATTCTTAGCCCCCATAGTCAACGACTCCACTGTAACAGACACAACGAGGGCAGTTGGTCCGCTACAGAATGCGGCAATGTATTACTGGCGCGTGAATGCGAAGAATGAAGGTGGAACAAGTCCTTGGTCGTCGGTGAGGAGCTTCACTACGATTGTGGCAGCGCCACAGACACCGACATTGGCAGGTCCGGCTGATACTGCAAGAAATGTATCGATCACCCCAACACTGAGTTGGGCGAAGGCAACAGGAGCCGTGACATACCGTTTGCAGGTATCACTCAGTTCAGCGTTCTCGGCAACGGTTGTGAATGATTCAACGATTACTGATACGACCAAGACGATCGGACCCTTGCAGAACAACGTGACTTACTATTGGCGAGTCAGTGCAAAGAATGACGGTGGAACAAGTAGTTGGTCGTTGGCGAGGAGTTTCACGACGATTGTGACGGCTCCGCAACCGCCGTCGCTTGTCGGGCCGGTTGACAATTCAAGAAACGTATCAATCACTCCGAGCCTGAGTTGGGCAAAGTCGACATGTACAACAGCGTACCGCTTGCAGATATCGCTTAGTTCAACGTTTTCGACAACGATCGTGAATGATTCAACGATCACAGACACAACGAAAACAATTGGCCCGCTGCAGAACAATACGGCTTACTATTGGCGAGTTAGTGCGAAGAACGATGGAGGAACGAGTGCATGGTCATTGGTAAGAAGCTTCACGACCATTGTGGCGGCACCAAAGGCACCGGCGCTTGCCGGTCCGGTTGATACTGCAAAGAATGTATCGATCACACCAACACTGAGTTGGGCGAAGGCGACAGGAGCCGTGACATATTGTTTGCAGGTATCGCCCAGTCTGGGGTTCTCGACTACAGTTGTAGATGATTCAACAATTGCCGATACGACGAAGACGATCGGACCCTTGCAGAACAATGTGACTTACTATTGGCGAGTAAGTGCAAAGAATGATGGTGGAACGAGTGCCTGGTCGCTGGTAAGGAGTTTTACGACCATCGTGGCGACTCCAACAGCCCCGTCTCTGGTTGCACCTGCCGATAGCGCCATTAACGTGCAGCTGAACACGCTAGTCAGTTGGAATGCAGTGTCGGGGGCGACACTTTTTCATCTTCAAGTCTCGACCGCTGCAATATTCGCATCTTTGTTTCTAGATGACTCAACACTGAGTGAGTCTTCGAGGTCGATAAGTAAGCTTTCGCTCGCGACCACATACTTTTGGCGAGTACGTGCAAAGAATGAGGCCGGGTGGGGCGCATTTTCCTCTGCAAGGAGGTTTAGCACCATTCGCACGACGTCTGTTGAACAAGTAGGCAATGCAATTCCGTCAGAATATGGCTTGAGTCAGAACTATCCCAATCCGTTTAACCCATCAACGATCATCCAATTTGCATTACCGAAAAGAAGCCAGGTATCATTGAAGGTGTTCGATCTGTTGGGGAGGGAAGTGGTGAATTTGGTGTCACAGGATCTTGGACCCGGGTATTACTCGGTTCGATGGCAGGCTGGTGTTCCAAGCGGGACGTACATCTATCGCTTGCAGGCAGGAGAATTCGTCGAATCGAAGAAGATGATCCTACTTCACTGAGCTATTGGCTGCTCAGGTAGCCGAGAAGAGTGGAAGAGATGAGGTACGATGTTGACCTATTGCGGCAGCGCTGATAGCTGTGGGCTCAACAGAAGGAGCCACGCCAAACAATAGGATCCTCAGATAAGATAAATAGATACCTTCGCACCTGTTCGGGAAGAATCCGAGTGCTGTTTTGATCGATTGAAAGCCTCCTAGAATGAGTCCTCAGTTGTACAAGGATATCCTCTGAATCGTCTCGTGATAGAGAATGAGAATCGGCAATGAACAAGATGTCAGTTCGAATACGGCGGATTGCCCATTTTTGTCGTGGCTGGCTTGGGCGATAGTTGCAGGTTCAAGTCCTGCCCCCGCTACAAGCTCTAAATGAAGAATCCTCATCGGTGAAGATCGGTGGGGATTCTTTGTTTTACTCAGGAATTCCTTGATCATACCCCGTTTTTTCCCTCGAAGTTGACTCCTGTTTGCTTTTGGTTCAAGGCAAGCGTAGTATTGTAGTTGAACTCAGTAGCCCGCCTCTGATATTCAAGCCTGACCCGTGAAATGCAGGATTGAAACCTCTGGATTCGTGATAAAGCGATGAAGGAGGGTTGTGCTTTGAATTCTTTCTTGCCAGTGCCTGAACTGGGGGACCCCACACTTCACATTGGCACACAAACCGGGGCTGGTCACGCATAAAGGAAGTCTTCACCGACAAGAGGAGAAAACAGAGATGCGACTCCATTTTGATCTATCGCCAAATACTGAACCTGTACCATTTGAGTACCAGCACTTATTGATCGGCGCTTTTCATAAATGGCTTGGCCCTAATGAATTACATGACGATATCAGCCTCTATTCTCTGAGCTGGCTATCGGGAGGCAAAAAGGACAAAGACGTGCTTGATTTTTCTCAGGGTGCGAAATGGTTCATCAGTTGCTGGCAGGAGGAACTTGCAAACAAAGTCATGCGCGGGCTTCTTTCTCAACCAGACGTCTGTTACGGTATGAGAATTACCGATGTACAAATGGAGAATACACCAAAGTTCGGCCCACTTCAAAAATTCTTTACTGCCACGCCTGTCCTTGTTAAAAAATACGATGGTGAAGGTATAAAGCATCTTCTCTTTTCTGATTCTGGGGCTGATGATGCGTTGACGGCGACGCTCAAAACAAAATTGAGGAAAGCTGGAATGGATGACAAAACGACAAGGGTAAGCTTTGACAAAACGTATGAAAAAAGCAAAACACGCCTTGTTACAATCAAGGGTATTCAAAACAAGGCGAGCGTATGTCCAGTAGTAATAGAAGCAACACCTGAAACAGTGGCGTTTGCTTGGGAAGTCGGTGTAGGACATTCAACAGGTAGTGGCTTTGGTGCACTTTGTTAGCGACGAAAGGGGATAGAAATGATGTATGTCATTAAATATACCGGTCCATTCGGGTTTATCAAACCGTGGACAGCGGTGAGGGATTCTGAAACCTATAGCCAAAACTTTCTGACTCCTTCGATAATCGAAGGAATGGAAAAAAAGCTGTTCCCTGAATTGCTTGAACCAGAACAGTATGAACCACGCATTGTGCGCCATCGATTGACATATGCTGCGATCTCAAAACAACAGGAACAAACACAGCCACGTGGCATAAGCATTACCGTCAAAAAGAAAGAGGGTATTGTGGTTGTAGATAGGCCGCGGTCAATTTTAACGCGCGGTGTTCTACTGAATCCAGTTCTTTACCTGGCTTTTTCCAAATATGATTTTGCCGAACGGGCAATCCAACAGCACGTTTGTTTATGTCGCAATGAAGATGTTTTGTTACCGACAGGGTTTATGCAAGGTGAATTCATTGCGAAGATACAAGAAGAGGAATTTGACAAATGGGATAATGGTTTCAATGGCTTTGAATTACGCTTTGGCAAAACAAAGCAATCCTTCATTGTCGGATTCAATCGTTTCGATAACAACAAACCGATGTATGGATGGCTTCATATTGTCGGCAATAATCCGTTAGCATCAGAGGTGTCTTCTCGATGAATCCGCTTCATGACATATACGCTAAAAGTGTGAACAATGGTGGAACACTTTTAGCCGATCATTTACGTCATGTTGCTTCTGTAGCAGAAAGAGTTGCCGAATCGGCAGGCTTGGATAAAAGGCTTGCACGCCTCGGAGGGCTTTTGCATGATATTGGCAAGGCGCATCCCGATTTCCAGCGAAAGTTGACAAATAATAGGAGCGATAATTTTGGTATTACTTTCCGACATGAAATTGCATCACTTTTATTCCTTCCGTTATTCCAGAAAGAAGATTGGAATGCACTTGTTGACATGATCATTGCTCATCATCGTTCGATTCGCCAAGATGCGCGTGCACAGGGAATCTTGGATTTAGAAAATATGGAAGGAAGTGATGAGATATTTGAACGGCATGTTGATCCTTGGGAAGAATGGTCGTCAGTAGCTCTTGCTATTCTGTCCGATGTTGGCATCTCTACGCGAAGCATTTCGAAAGATGAGGCATTGTGGGCATGTCAGTACACTATTGAATATTGCTCGAAAAAACCACTTGGTTGGTCGAAGTGGAAAGGTGTGCTTGTCGGTGCAGACCATTTTGCATCTGCTTTGAGCGAAAAAACGGATGCCCATCTTTCAACGATATTCCAAACTCCCGATCTCTCAGCGTTTGATAATCGGTCGAATACTCTATTCCCTTTATCCCTTCTTTCTGCCGATGATAAGAGGCCGCATACTCTTGTTGTTGCACCAACGGGATCAGGAAAAACCGATTTTCTGATGCGCCGCTGTGGTGGCAGAGTCTTTTATACTTTGCCTTTTCAAGCGTCCATCAACGCTATGTACGAACGATTCCGGCAGCAGCTTCCGAATCAAGCTGAAATACGAGTGCTTCATGCATCGTCAAGATTGGTAGTGAAGGGAAGTGAATCGTATGAAGAAAAAGTTTTGCAAGATAAAGTCGGTGCCGCCATTAAAGTCTTAACACCTCATCAACTGGCATCATTGATTTGTGGAACGCGTGGTTTCGAATCGCTTGCTGTTGATATTATGGGGAATGATGTCATCTTGGATGAAATTCATTCGTACTCCGAGATCGCGCAGTCTATGGTTTTAGAAATCATCAAAGCGTTGTTAAAACTGCGTTGTAAAGTTCATGTCGGCAGTGCAACAATGCCGTTGGTGTTGCAAAAGAAAATATTAATACTTCTTGGCGGGAAGAAACAAATATACACCGTGTCATTGCCTCAAAATACGCTTACTACGTTCGATAGGCACATTGTTCATAAGATTTCTTCATTTGATGAAACACATAGTATTATTCTACAGGCTCTACAAGAGAACAAAAAAGTCCTCATCGTGTGCAATAGAGTAAATGCCGCACAGAAACGCTTCAAGGAATGCTGTGAACTTTTCCCCGACATGCCGCACATGCTTCTTCACAGCCGATTCCGCCGACAGGATAGAGCGCAATTAGAAAAAGAACTTCGAGAGAAATTCGATTGCTCTTCAAAAGCGTGCATTGTCGT
>JBGPAN010000027.1:0-16785 GCA_041480785.1 Bacteroidota bacterium
ATCGATTGCCGCTTCTTTGAACGCGTCATTTTCCGTCTTCGCGACCTTCACGTCGACAACGTTGCCCGATTTGTCAATCCACATCTTCGTCCAAACAGTCCCTTCAATCCGATCCTGAAATGCCTTCTCAGGATATTTCGGATTGACCTGCTCGATCGCCTTAGGATCTTTGTCAACCTTTATATCATCTGCAGGCGGTTTCTGCTTCGTATTTTTCATTCCCGAAACGGGGGAAGACTGAGATTTGTCATTCTCCTGCAACCTGAATCGAAATGGAATCGTTACCCACACTGCTGCCGGCTTTCCCTTCATGACGGCAGGATTGAACGTCCATTCCTTCGCAGCTGCGATCGCGGGCTGGTTGAACATCTTGCCATCGCTTTTCTGAACGTTGACCTGAGCCACTTTTCCTGATTCATCGACCCAGACTTTAAGCCAAACCGTTCCTTCAATCTTGTCTTTTTTCGCAGCTTCAGGGTATTTCGGCTGGACCTGTTTGATTGCCTCAGGCGCTTTTTCGTATGGAGCAGAGTCAGCGGGTGACACCTTCTCCTGAGCTTTTGCCGTACCAAATCCTGTCACGCAACAGAGTACTATTGCACCGATGAGAGAGCGTTTCATTTCATCCTCCCATGAAATTAGTTCATTTGAACATTACTATTCGACTTGCTGGATCTTCTGATTTTTTCCCATGATGAAATAGAGTATGGGACCGAAGATAGGAAGCAAAACAGAAACGATAGTCCACACGAGTTTGTCATTTGGATCCACGAAGCGACTCCGCACAATATCAATCACTGCGACAATAGAAAGGACAACCCGCACGAGAACCACAAACAGCAGCACCGACAAAATGACCAGAGACTCCTGCCACCCCATACCCGAGCTGCTACCGAACACCGTTTTTGCAGGCGCTGCATCCGTGCGTGTTTCTGTTGGGTATCCTGAAATCTTGAATCGGAAAGGAATCGACACCCATGTAGCTATGGGCTTCCCCTTCGTCATGGCCGGCTTGAACCGCCATTGCCTGGCGGCGTCGAGCGCAGATTGTTCAAATATCTGAGCATCGGACTTCGCTACATAGACCTGAGCAACCCTGCCTGTTTCATCCACCCAGAGTTTCGTCCATACCGTTCCTTCGAGTCCAGCCTTGAGTGCCAGCGCCGGGTACTTCGGCTGCTCCTGGTTCAGCACTTCCGGGGCCTGATCATACGGCACGTAATCTGGCGGGGCTTCCTTCTTCGTTTGCGCCGGATTATACACGACGTCGACATCGCGAGTCACAGTGGAATCCCCTTGCTTCATGGAGAAGGTGACTTTCTGGTGTTGTGTAGATTCTTTGACCGGTTTCTGGCAGACCAGAATCCCTGGTACCAGGAGTAAGCCGAGGAACCGCAAGTAATGAATGTGCTGTTTCATGACAGTTTCTTCCTCTCAAGACTGTGATCTATGGAAAGTTGCCATGGACTTCGACAGCTGGAAGTGTCGTGATATACACAGCTTCGACTCTTCCTTCAGGCGACGGCAAGAGCTTTTGCTTTGTCATCGACGACACCATTAAGCTGCCGGCAATCAGGAAGACCATGATGATTGCAGCGACCGTAACGGGCAAGGAAATACGACCGGTCCATAGGTGGAACGGTATTGCTTTACGATCCTTTGAGGCACGGTGAGCGAGACGCGTTCGTTTCAAGATCTTTTCATCCAGCTCTTTTGGTGCCATCGGAGGAGCCTGTTCGCCGAGATCCGAGCGCAGATCCAGGACCGACTGCAAGGAACGCCTGCACGTCCGACATGTGCTGAGATGCACAAATAACACCTCTGCCTCTTCATCCTTAAGCTCATGATCGATCAATGCGCTTATCTGCTCTTCATACGTATCGCACGTCATCGCTCATCCCTTTCATTCATCATCGAATCCAATTTCTTCCCCATTGTTTTTCTCGCCTTGAAGAGAGCCGATTTTACAGCACTTTCACTTGCACCTGTGACTTTCGCGATCTCCGAATACGAGAGGTATTCGTACTCTCTGAGGATCAACACCTCACGATATGCGGGTTTCAAAAGACTCAGACAGTGCTGGACAATCGCCGCTCTTTCACGTTCGACAATCCGTTCCAGTGGACCCTCTTCGTCCCAGACTTCGTTCTCCGCTTGCTCTAGCTCCTCTACCGGTTTCGCCCTGCGAAGAATCGTGAACGCCTCGTTGCGCGCAATTGAAAAAACCCACGTTTGCAGAGACCCTGGATTTTCAAGTTGGTGAAACGACCGATGAATCTTCAAAAACGTTTCCTGCGTCGCATCCTCAGCGTTCTGGGGGTGCCGCAACAGTCGGTAGCAGTACGCATAGACACGATGCTTGTACCGATGGTACAGGTGCGCGAATCCGCGCGCTTCATCGACCTTGATGCGTTCTACCAGTTGTTCGTCCGTGAGAGTCTGCACGTTGCTCGGTTGCTCGGTTGTTCGATTGTTTCAGTCTGACTAAGTTAGCACTTCCAGCATCACGGTCAACCTGCTACCAGAGAGATGTCTGGATTCTCAGAAAGTTGCCATTCCCATATGTGCGAATTGACTTACTCTCTATTGTTCTCTACATTCTCAGCATTGTTTGTCGATTTTCTCGAGCAAATTCCGCAACGAAGAAACGGATCCGATGAAAAAAGCCCTGATTGCCCTGGAATGTTTTCTCCTTTTCGTCCTTTGTTACTATTCCCTTTACATGTCTACCGACTATCTGACTCCTCATGGACGATTTGAGATGCCAATTCTTGTCAGACTCATCGACATGATTGATCTGTTCATCCACGAAGGGGGGCACGGCGTGTTCCGGGTCTTCGGCCAGTTTATCTACTTCCTCGGCGGCTCACTTATGCAATTCATCCTCCCGACAGCGACCATCCTCGTCTTCCTGAGAACGAGCGGACTTCGCTCGCTCATGCTGACGCCGTATTGGCTCGGTCATAACATGATGAATGTTTCCGTTTATATCGACGATGCACCCAAGACTCAACTGACTCTCATCTCAAAACATGCGCTGCACGACTGGCGATGGCTGTGCACCCAAATGGGAAATATCGATTCAGCCGGAGACATTGCTTCGGTCGTCGTGGTTTTCGGGGTTCTCTGCTTTCTGGGCGCGATTTGCATGACGATCTATTTCATCATTCACGACATACATGAATTGTTCTGGCCCGCTCCTCCACCAAGGCCCATGCCGCCCGGGCTACACGCGCGAACAAAGACATTCCTGCCACCCGAAGGCCAACGCCCTCCAGAAGACGATCACAATAGTCTGTTATGAAGAAGCTGATACGCTGCGGCTGGTCTGTCTCCGATTCTCTCTACATTAAATACCATGATGAAGAATGGGGTGTTCCTGTTCATGATGACCAAAAGCTCTTTGAGATGTTGATACTTGAGGGAGCTCAGGCGGGATTGAGTTGGATCACCATTCTGAAGAAACGGGAGAACTATCGGAAAGCGTTTGATCGGTTCAACGCCAAAAAGATTGCAGGTTACGACGCGCGAAGAAAGCGCGAGCTGCTTTCGAACGCGGGAATTGTTCGCAATCGCCTCAAGATCGAGGCAACGATCAGCAACGCGAAAGCATTCCTCGAGATTCAGCAGGAATTTGGCAGCTTTGATTCGTATATTTGGCAATTCGTGGACGGCAAGCCAAGAACGAATCGAAGGGCGTCATTGAAAGATATTCTGCCAAAGACTTCTGAATCCGATGCCATGAGCAAAGATCTGAAGCTCCGCGGTTTTCGATTTGTGGGCTCCACTATTTGTTATGCATTCATGCAGGCTGTCGGGATGGTGAACGACCACATCACACCATGTTTTCGCCACACGCAGCTTTCACGCTAACAGAATTCTCTGTTCACTCAAATAAGGTACGCTATGCCCAAAGCTTTGACTTTTTCGTTTTTCATGTTCTCCGCTGTTTTCACTTCCGCATTTGGGCAATCAAGCACCCTGGTCATGGCGCCGTATTTGCAGGCTGTCACGACCAAGAGTATTTATGTTCTTGTCGAGAGCACTTTGGCGGATGTTCTTTCTGTCGAGTATGGGGTGACAAGATCTTATGGCTCTCGGGCCAGCACTGAGTCGATCGAGCAAACGACGGACCACACCTTCGTTCACAACGTTAAGCTCAGCGGACTTTCTCCCAGCACTGTTTACCATTACCGCGCCGTGCTGGCCGGCTCAGCTTCGGAGGATGCAAGCTTCCGGACTGCACCGAATCCGGGAACCAGTTTTCGTTTCGCATGGTTGGCCGATTGCCGTTTAGCCAAGTATCCGAACTTCTGGACTGCACCGATTCCGGGAACCGGTTTTCTCTTCGCGTGGATGGCCGATCGTAGTTGGGGTGGTGAAATCCATGATGCCATCTCAAAGCGCATCGTTGACGCGAATCCAGTCATGTCCCTTTATGGTGGCGATCTTTGCAGCAACTCAAGCTATTCCGCCTTTAAGGAACAGTTCTTTCGTTCAAATGAACTCGCTTTGATTGCGCGCGTTCCGTTCTTCAACACCCCTGGCAACCATGAGAAATGGTCGCCCAACACCAAGGCATTCACACAGGCGCCGACATCTGCGTCGGGCACTCAGGAATACTATTCATTCGACTACGGAGACATGCACGTTCTCGTACTGAACAATGAGATCGACTACAGTGAGGGGAGTCCGCAATACCTCTATGCTGAAAACGACCTGTCGTCCACATCGATGCCGTGGAAGATCGTCATTTATCATAGACCTGCTTACTGCGCCGGCGGACACGGTGAGGACAGCAAGATGAAAACGATGTCGGAAAAAATCTTTGAGCCGAACCATGTCGATGTTGTTATGAACGGACACTCACATTTCTTTCAGCACAATCTCGTCAAGGGCATTCATCACATGGTTTTGGGGTCTGCCGGTGCACCGCTCTACACTCTCGGCAACGCTCCATACGTTGTCAAAGCTGCCCACGACTACAGCTACGGCATCATTGATGTGACACCGACATCATTCACCATGATGGTTTACAATGACAAAGGAATGCCGCTCGACACACTTCTTCTGAAGAAAACCAGCGAAGGAAAATCAAAGAAACCCTGATCATCGGGGGGCTTCATCGTGCCACCGAGCGATTAAGATCCATGCGTTCCATCGATCGTCACATGGACCAGGAAACGGCTCTTCTCGGAAGGAGATTTGAATGAACGAAGGAACAAAGCAACTGTCGCTCAAGCAGCTGCAGGAGATTCCGGGCGTCGGAAAGAGCATTGCCCAAGACCTTTGGGAACTGGGTATTCGGCGAGTCGTTGACCTCAAAGGCAGAGATCCTGAGAAACTCTATGAGAAGCGTTGCGCTCAGGTCGGCACGCGAATCGATCCTTGCCTGCTCTATGTCTTCCGTGGAGCAGTCTATTATGCTTCCCACAACCGCCACGACCCCGAACTGCTGAAGTGGTGGAATTGGAAAGATCACCCCTCCGCCCGTCGATAGCACATGCAACCACCCCCTTCACAGATGAAACTCCTAGCAGCGTTCGCCTCAGTGTATTTCATCTGGGGCTCGACGTACCTGGGCATCCGCATCGCCATTGAGACAATTCCGCCATTGCTGATGGCGGGCATCCGCTTTATCATTGCCGGCAGTTTGCTGTATCTTTGGGGTGTGTTTCGCGGACACGAGCGACCGACACTCGCCCATTGGAAATCCACCGCGATCATTGGACTCATGCTCTTGCTCGTCGGCAACGGCGGTCTCAGTTGGTCTGAGCAACTCATTCCTTCAGGCGTTGCAGCTTTGCTCGTCGCGGTCAGCCCGCTTTGGTTCATTCTTCTGGAGTGGATGCAAGGAGGCATCAAACCCACCGCCGGCGTTTTCCTCGGTTTGTTCCTGGGTACGTTCGGCATCATTGTGTTGATTGATCCGGCAAATCTTGTTGGCGGATTGAGTGTCAACATTGTAGGGGCACTTGTGCTATTGGGATCTTCCATTTGTTGGGCGGTCGGATCTCTCTTTTCCCGGCGTGCGAAACTCCCTTCTTCACCTGCGCTGGCGAACGGCATGGAGATGCTCATCGGCGGAGTAGGTCTACTCGTCGTCAGCGCAGTCATCGGCGAATGGAGCTCGTTTCATCCTGCGAGCATTACCAGCCGATCCTTGTTCGCGGTTGCTTATCTGATCGTATTCGGCTCAATCATCGGGTTCTCATCGTACGTATGGCTGCTACGCACAACAACTCCAGCTCGAGCATCAACGTATGCGTACGTGAACCCCATTGTGGCGGTCATCATTGGCTGGCTCGTGGCAGGCGAGACATTGAGCGGACGCGTACTGATCGCCGCGGCCCTCATCATCGCTGCGGTGGCTGCTATTACCACGCTCGGCACGAGGAAGAGTTCCCGGGTATTGGAGAATTTGAAAGAGCGTGAGAGTAAGGAGGGAAGACGAAAGACGGCAGACGTGAGACGATAGACGAAAGACGTTAGACGATGAAGACGAAGGTAAAGATCTGTTGCATCAAGAGCAGAGAGGAAACTCAGCTTGCACTTCACTACGGCGCTTCTGCGCTCGGATTTGTTTCCGCGATGCCGAGCGGACCAGGTCCCATCTCCGAAGATCAAATCGCAGCCATCATCCCATTTGTTCCTCCAGGCATCGCGACCTTTTTGCTCACCAGCCAGCCTGACGCCGCTGTCATCATCAGGCAACAGCAAAAAACAAAAGCGAACACCCTTCAGCTCGTTGATGCCGTTCCATTTTCAGTGTACTCCCAACTGCGCACCGCGCTCCCAGGCATCATCGTCGTTCAGGTAATACACGTTACAGGTGAGGAGTCGGTGGAGGCAGCCAAAGTAGTTGCTCCGTTCGTTGACGCGATTCTGCTAGATTCCGGCAATCCCAATCTTCCGGTGAAAGAACTCGGCGGGACGGGCCGCGTTCACGATTGGACATTGAGCAGAACGATTCGCGAACACGTGACAGTCCCCGTCTATCTTGCGGGAGGGCTCCGTCCTGACAACGTTGCCGAAGCCATTCGATTGGTTCGACCGTACGCTGTTGACCTGTGCAGTGGCGTGCGTACCAACGGTGATCTCGACGAAGCAAAGCTCTCTGCTTTCTTCTCCCAAGTCTCCGCTGCACTTTCATAGTGCCCCATCCCTTCTTGCATACGTTTCTGGTCGATGATTCGTGATCGCGAGGAGTGGCTCACGGAATCCGGATAAGTTCGTGCCATCATGCTGAATGCAGGAACTATTCGCCCTTCGTAGACATCTAAACAGGAGACCGCCGTTCCGGATGTGACGTGGCTCCTTGTAACTTGAGCCGAAGAGCAATACCTTGTGATAACTGATCAACTATTGAGGGAAATCTCATGCGTATGTCCTCAAAGATGCTTTTGGTTCTGACCTTCTTGCTCATTGGAACAACGGCGGAAGCGCAACGAATCTACCCCGGATCAAAGTACGTCAACAATGTCATTTTCACGTCGTTTTCCGTGAACTACAAGCTCTCACTCATCATTGCCGGACGCACACAGCCATCGTTTGCCCAGATGAAAGATGAGCTCCGAACGACAACTTTGAACGGAAAGAAAGTGATCATTCGCGTTCAGTCGTACAGTGATGGTTCGGTGATCGACACTTCCATTGCAGACACCAGCACGTACGCTCCGCTCTACTATTCCTGTGTGAAAGCGAAGAAGGCTGTCCAACTAGACTTCACAGGCAACCGCGTCAAAGGAAAAGACAGTTCAGCAAGTGTCGACGTACCGCTCAGCAAACCTGTTTTCTATTCCGGATTCTACGACCTTCTCGTCCGCGGCGCTCTGCTCCACACAGGGTATCAGGAAACCATGCCGGTCTATTTGAACGACGTCAAGGGTGAATCGAGTGTTACGGTCAACGTTCTGCGCGACGAGAAACTCGCAGGTCAGCCCGATGCCTGGGTCGTAGAGACAAAAATCAACGGTACAAAGACGACCATGTGGATTGAGAAAGTGAATCGAGGCGTTCTGAGACAAATCACTGACATGACCGGCAATACACAGCTCTTGATGGAGCCAATGTAGTGACAGGTGAATCGCCCTCCCCGTCGTCCTTCCTACCCACCTCCGAATTGGTTCTGGATCGGTTCCGCCCTATGCAATTCAGACATGGTGTACTTCTCTTTCTTTTTTTTGCAGCGATTCCGATCGCATTGCTGGGTCAGCAACAAACAGACAGCCCCGTCTACAAGAGCTACCGCCCCCCTTCCCCTTCTGATCAGTTGAAGCGATCCGACATTGACTACAACTTGATGCATATTTTCAGCCTCGAGCGAAAGGCGTTTGCGGGGGATGTCGCGGCACAGCATGAGCTGGGTCTCCGGTATCTTCTCGGCGAAGGTGTCGAGGCAGACACGCTCAAAGGCGCATTTTGGATCAGGCGTGCCGCTGAACAAAACTCCGCCGACGCTCAATACAATCTTGGCATCATTGAATTCAATGGATGGGGCGTTCCATGGAATCCCTTCGATGCCTACAAGCTCTTTCTTGCTGCAGCACAACACGGAATGGGCGAGTCCCAGTACATCCTCAGCATGTTCCTCACTGAAAATCTTGTGGTTCCCCGGAATTGGGAAGAAGCGTACAAATGGATTAAGAAAGCTGTTGACGCTGGATACGCTCCTGCCAAGGAAGCCATTGCAGACTTTGAGGCACGCGGACTTGGCGTGACACCAAAAGAACCGAAGGTTCAGGTCGATACGAGTTCTTCCAAGAAACCCGCTGTGAAGCAAACGCTCGGTTTTGTCTTTTTCGACGCTGGACCGGCAGACACGACCGCAACAAGCGACGCGACACTTCTGAAAGATGCGCTTCGCGAAGTGACACCGCAGCTGAAGCGGGCGCTCGGTTTAACGAAGGAGCAAACGAAAACACTAGAGCTCAATACCGCTGGCATGAAAATGATTCGTGAAGCCGCTGAGGAAGGAAGTCCGGAAGCGCTGACCATCCTTGCGCGCAGCTATGAACGCGGCATCGGAGTGAATAAAGATTTGGTGACTGCTGCGACGTACTACATTCGGGCCAGTCGGATGTCATCGCCGCGGGCTCCGAGACTCCTCGCTCGGTTAATGGAGCAGCCCGGGTTTTTCGAGGAATTGAAATCCCGCACCGCTCGCCACGACACCGATGCAGAAGTTGCATGGGCTGCACTCTCTGCCCTCAAAATCGACTATCTCATGACGCAGAAAGAAGGGTTCATCACGGAGAAGCAGGCGCTGGAGTTTCTCAACAAAGCGGCGGCCGCGAACCATGTTCAGGGCTTGATCGAACTCGGGCTCTGTTACTATTCCGGCCGGTGGGTGCAGGAAGATCGCCGCGAAGCGCTGGCGTTGTGGACGCGTGCAGGCAAGCTTGGAAGTCATGAGGCAAACATCAGAATAGCTGCCCTAGCCGTTCGGTCCGGGGAAGACCCCAAGAAACTCAGCGCCGCGATTACGGAGCTCGAGCAAGCCTCGCAAAAAGGATCTGTCCTTGCGCAAGTTGCCCTGGGGTACTGCTACGAAACAGGTATCGGGGTCGTCAAGAAGACTTCGGAAGCAGTTCGTCTTTACCGCAGCTCCGCCCAACGTGGAAGCCAGGACGCCTACTTTGCCCTACGACGCATGCATGATGCCATCCGTCCAGTGGAAAAGGAATTTCAGATCAGCGACATGGAATAGTAGCGGCGGCAATCATCCAGCTTCTCGCATTTTTCTCCCCTTCTCTCTATATTAAGCGCGGAACACGCCCATAGTTGTCCTTCCCGTTCTCCAGGACCCGACTATTTCATCGTTGCTCATGAACGTTTTCGAGAAGACCATTAAGATTTCACATTCTGTCGTCCTCCTTGCTGCTTTCCTGTTACAGGGGTCTCTCCTGGCTCAACAGGAGCACACAACAGAAAACGACACCACGCGCACGGCTCGATCAGGCGTTTATCCCCTTCCCATTGTGTTCTATACACCAGAGACCGGTATCGCAGGCGGAGCAGCAGCACTTTATCTTTACCGGAAGCCATCGTCGCCGCGGGCTTCAGCTCTCACCGCTGACATCATCTACACGCAGAAGAAGCAGTTTACTGCTGAGATTGCCGGCGACCAATACTTTGAGCAAGGTCGATATCGACTGACAACCGACCTCCTCTTTCAGAAATATCCGAACAAGTTTTTCGGCATCGGAAACAACACGGTCGGGAGCGATGAAGAAACCTATACCCCGCAGACGTTTCTTCTGAAAGCTGTTCTCTACGGAAACCTCTCCTCACACGTCAATATCGGACCGACGGTACGATATGAAAACGTCTCGATGCGCGAGACACTCACCGGCGGTGTTCTTGTGTCTGGTCTTCTGCCCGGCAGCAGGGGCGGCGTCTCTGTAGGCCTGGGCATCGTTGCGAACTGGGATTCAAGAGACAACACCTTTGCAGCACAGTCCGGAAGTTTCTACCAGCTCACGACACTGTTTTATCGGAGTGCGTTCGGCAGCGACTACAGCTATGACGACATTCAAATTGAAACGCGCAATTTCTTCAGAGTATTTTCCGATCATGTCGTCGCGGTGCAAGGGTCCGGAGAATTCATCAATGGCTCAGCGCCTTTCCAAAGTTACGCGAAGTTTGGCGGGCAGAATCTGCTGCGCGGCTATTTCGACGGACGCTATCGAGACAAGAATGCAGTGTCACTCCAGGCAGAGTACCGCATCCCTGTGTGGTGGAGGTTCGGGATTGTCGGGTTTGCCGGCGTCGCACAGGTAGCCGACCAAATTCGTGGACTCGCAATGGATCGTTTCTGGTTCGCCGGTGGCATTGGGCTTCGCTTTGCATGGAATCCTGAGGAGAGGATCAATCTGCGCCTGGATTATGGTGCGGGGAGCAATTCGTCGGGAGTGTACATCACGATTACTGAGGCGTTTTGAGGAGCGTATGATGAAAATTCGAGCAATTCTCTTTGGTGGCACAGGCATGGTCGGAGAGGGGGTTCTTCTCGAGTGTCTTAAACATCCAAACGTTGAATCTGTGTTGGTCATCGGCAGAAGACCGTGCAATGTCAAACATTCCAAATTGAGCGAGCTGCTCAACAAAGATTTCTTCGACTATTCGACCATTGAGAACAAGCTTCAAGGGTATGACGCGTGTTTCTTCTGCCTTGGCGTCTCTTCCGTTGGAATGAAGGAAGCCGAGTACACTCACATTACCTATGACCTTACGATGCAGGCAGCAACGACATTGTCGAGACTCAATCCGGGAATGACATTTTGCTATGTCTCAGGGACAGGAACCGATAGCACTGAACAAGGCCGCTTGATGTGGGCGCGGGTCAAAGGGAGAACAGAGAATCATCTTGCACGCCTTCTGTTCGAAGCGGTGTATTCGTTCAGACCGGGACTGATGAAACCGACAAAGGGGCAGAAGAATATAAAGACAATCTTCAGAGTGATCGGGTATTCTTATCCGGTGTGGAAACTGCTAACGCCAAAGCATGTTTGTACGTTGGAAGAGGTGGGACTCGCGATGATTCAGGCAGTCAGGGTTGGCTATGCAAAGAAAACCTTGGGGAACCTGGATATTGCTCAACTTTCCCGGACGAACTCTGCCAGCAGCGCCTAGCCCAGTACGCTGTACGAGTGTTCATCCGTAGAAACAAGCGAGGTGAACTCTATGGATTCACAAGGGTTTTCAACGAGGACCTTTTCTCGTGATCTGGCAATTCCTTTCTTGCTGGCTGCCTTTCAGCTCGCACTCCAGATCACATTTCACGGAAGCTACAACTATTTCAGGGATGAGCTATACTACATCGCTTGCAGCGATCATCTTGCGTTTGGATATGTCGATCAGCCTCCACTCTGTGCAGCAATTCTCTGGGTCACCCGGCACCTGCTGGGTGACTCACTTTACGCCATCCGTTTTCTTCCCGCACTCGCGGGCGCAGCCGTTGTTGCTCTCGCCGCATTGATGACGCGCAAACTGGGGGGTGGACCGTTCGCGCAGGCGCTAGCCGCGCTCTCGGTCGTGGTCGCTCCTGTTCTCATCGGACAAGGAAAGTTCTTTTCCATGAATCCGTTCGACGTGTTGTTCTGGGCGATCGCTGGATACATTGTTGTCATCATCCTGAGCGACGACCAGCCAAAACTCTGGATCCTTTTTGGCGGCGTTGTGGGATTGGGACTGCTGAACAAGTACTCCATGGGATTCATGGTCGTTGGGCTGGTGGCCGGACTCCTACTGACACAGCAACGAAAGCAGTTGGCGTCGAAATGGTTCTGGATGGGGGCGGTCCTTGCCGGCGGGTTATTCCTCCCGCATGTCATCTGGGAGGTTTCTAACGGCTTCCCGTCCCTCGAATTCATGCGCAACGCAAGTCAGAGCAAGAACGTGAACCTCGGGGTGGTTGACTTCTCCATGGGGCAACTCCTGGAAATGAATTTCCTCAACGCTCCAATCTGGCTTTCGGGGGTGGTGTTCTTCTTTTTGTATCGCGATGGCCGGAACCGTCCTCTGGCGTGGATGTATCCTGTTGTCTTCGTTATCATGATCGCGGGAAATGCAAAAGTGTATTATCTCTCCGCAATTTATCCACTCTTTCTTGCCGGCGGCTCCATTGTTTTTGAGCGGTGGTTTCAGAACCTACGATGGAGATGGCTGAAGCCGATTTACGTGAGTTTGTTGATCGTTTTCGCAGCGATGGCACTTCCGTTCGCGCTTCCAATACTTCCTGTGGAGCAGTTTGTTCAGTATGAACAATCCATCGGTTTGACCCCCCGCGCTGAAGAAGTCAATGTTGTCGCCGAACTCCCTCAATACTACGCCGATCAATTCGGATGGGAGGAAATGGTTGCCACCATAGCATCCATCTTCGGAAAACTGACGCCCGAAGAGCAGTTGGAATGCGTGATTTACGTCCGCAACTACGGCGAGGCGGCGGCGATCGACTTCTACGGAAAACGGTGTGGACTCCCCAAAGCGCTCTGTGCACATAACAACTACTGGATGTGGGGACCCGGGACACGAACAGGCAACATCGCCATCATCATCGGTGTGAGTAAAGATCTCCAGAGGAGCCTTGCCGATTTGAACCGCGCCTACACAAACGTGGAACATGTTGGAACGATGAACGCCAAGTACGCTATGCCCTTTGAGAACGGTCGGCTCATTTTTCTCTGCAAACGAATGAATACGACATTCCAGAACTTGTGGCCGACAGAACGGTTCTATATTTAAAACGCAGGTTCAAGGAAAAGATCTGCAGACTCGCAGGAAGTTGAGCAGTTCATTGTGGAGTCACAGGATGAATACCACTTCGCACCCTTCGCACGAAATACGCGTCAGGCATGAATTCAAACCGGGAGACCTCGGCAAGCTCATCGAACTTCATGGCCTTCTCTATTCGCAGGAATACGGATTCGACCATACGTTTGAAGCGTACGTTGCGAAACCTCTTGCTGAGTTTGTTCTCCAGAGAAGCGATCGCGAACACATCTGGCTGGTTGACTCAGACGGAATACTCATGGGTTCGCTCGCCATCGTCAGGCACAACGAGACTGAGGCGCAACTCAGGTGGTATCTTCTTCATCCTTCGCTTCGCGGCAAGGGGCTGGGCAAACAACTTGTTGAAGAGTGTATCGTATTTTGTCGTGCGCGCGGTTACAGGAAGATCTTCTTGTGGACCGTGAGTTCGCTTCTTGCGGCGGCACAAGTATACCGACACGCAGGATTCCGGGTCGTGGAAGAGCATACGCACGAAATTTGGGGTTGCACATTGACAGAACAGCGGTACGACCTTGAACTCTAACGCAGAACTTCCTGCTGAAGATCTTCTGGAGCGACTCAACCACATGTGACTCGTTCTTCAGTCGAGTGCAAGCACTGCCGCGTGCACCGCGTCAATGACTCCCGCTAAGAATCTGTAATTCAGTGTGTCAGCCGTGTCTGTTGAAGAGTGATAATGCGGATTGCGGAGGAATGCGGTGTCCGTGATCATCAGCGCGGGAAAACCGTATTTCCAGAATGAAGAGTGATCTGATAGAAAAAGAGGTGGAACGAAGCCCGGAGCGCTCAAGCTTTCCACACCAACCGTGCCCCGGTGCCGCATTGCCTTGCGGACCATCGACAGGACGCGCGCACTTCTGAGATTGCTCACGAGCGCGATGTAGTTACCATCCTTTGGATACTGGCCGAGAATTCGCAGCAACGGAGCCGGATAGAGTTGTTTGAATCCCTCCCCCGCATAGCCGATCATTTCCAATGTCAGCATCGCGAAAATCCTCTCGCCGCTCTCCTTGAGGTTCCGTGCATACTGTCGGCTTCCCATCCGGTGCGTGTAGAAATAGGGAGGCTCTTCATGGGGAAACGCCACAAACCTGATCGTACGTCTGTTGTTGTGCTCTTTCAGCAGGCGGGAGAGCTCAATCAGTCCTGCGATGCCGGTTGCGTTATCATCAGCTCCCGGTGTGCCGACTACCGTGTCATAATGAGCACCGATCACGATGGACGCTTTTGGGGGATGTTCCCCCTTCTTCTCAACGATGATATTGCGAACCTTCCCGCCGTCACTCTCGTACCATTGGGATTGCACCTGGTATCCAAGCGACGCGAATTCCTGTTCAATAAATGATGCCGCACCGCTGAGTACTTTAGGGTTGCTGCCGTGGCGGGATGGATACTCGCCGGCAAGAATCTCAACGATTCGATGGGCACGGGCTGCAATGGTATCGATGTTGGGCGATGACATGATTTATTGATAAACGTTCGTTGCGCACTTACTGTTCCAGCGAGGCAGGTGACAACGATATGAACCTACACAAGAAAGCCGCGGGATTCAAGAACGCAAATCCCGCGGCCATCACATTGAGATTCACCCAGTGTTACCGTGGACGCCGGCCGCCACCGGGTCGGCCGAATGCACCCATTTGATACAACTTCGCATACTGCTCTTCAGGGAACGGTTTCTCCAGCAAATACTGATAATAGAATCGGGCCATCTCCACGCGCGAATGCACCCCTTTCGCGCCACCCCATCCATGTCGGCCTCCAGGATAGACCATGAACTCAAAGTGCTTGCCGAGATCTTCAAGCTTGTCGACAAGTTGAATGCTGTTCTGCATATGAACGTTGTCGTCCATCGTCCCGTGAACGATGCGCAGCACTCCTTTGAGCTTGTCCGCATACGTCATGACGGAGCCGGCTTTGTACCCTTCCGGATTTTCAGCCGGTGTATCCATGTAACGCTCGGTGTAGTGCGTGTCATACAAACGCCAGTCTGTCGGCGAAGAAACGGCAATGCCGTGCGTGAAATAGTCTGCTCCAGCAGTCAGCGCCATGGCTGTTACATAACCACCGTAACTACTGCCGGTGATGGCGATCTTTTTCGCATCCACGTACGGTTTTGTTCGCAGCCACTTTACACACTCGATGTAATCATTCATCTCCCATTTGCCCAAATTGCGGTGCATGAGCGCTGCACCCTCTTTACCGAAATGACCCGAGCCGCGATGATCAACCGCCACCTGGATCATCCCTTCGAGTGCCCACCACTGACCGACGAGACCTCTGCAGCTGTCAGACACTGTGCCATGATTCGGACCGCCATAAATGCTGATGAGAACCGGGTACTTTTTGTTCGGATCGAGATCTAACGGCAGTACAATGGTTGCCGGCAGATCGTATCCATCGGGTGTTTTGATATACACAAGCTCCGTCTTTGCCAATTCATAGTTGTCAAACTCTTTGCTTTTGATATCTCCCAGCTCACGGAGGACTTTTCCTTTCCCATTGCAGACCGCCATTTTCGTCGAAGTTGACACGTTTGAGTAGGACGTAACAAAGTAGTTCCCCTTCGGCGACAGGTTCACGTTGTGAGTGAATTCGCCGAATGTCAGGTGCGTCAGATCCTTCCCGCTGAGTTTCACTCTGTAGAGGTCAGTACGTGTCGATGCCTCTTTCTTTGCGGTGAAAAAGAGGACGCCCTCTTCCTCATCAACCAGAAGAACGTTACTGACCTGCCACTTGCCTTCCGTAATGCGGTTCTTCAGCTTTCCGTCCATCCCGTAGTAATAAAGATGCATCCATCCATCTTTGTCACTCTTGATGATGAACCCTTTGTTGTTCTTCAGAAAATCAATGCGCTCATCCAGATCAAGATCAATCCACGACGGCTGTTGCTCGGCATACACCAGCCGCTTCTTCCCCGTTCGCGGATCAGTGCCGTAGACTTTGTAGTCGTCTTGTCCGCGATTCAGCCATTGAATCCACACTTCTTTGCTATCGGGTGTCCAGAGCGGTGTGCCAATGTATTGATCATCTTTCTCGTTGAAGTCTGCCCACACAACAACTCCTCCAGCGGCGGGAACGATAGCAATGCGCACTTCCGGATTTGGATCACCGGGTTTCGGATATGGTGTTTGTTCAAGGAATCCATGAGTTCCCTCAGAATTGTACAGCGGAAAAACCGGAACCTTCGAATCGTCGAATCGCATGAACGCCAGCATCTTGCTGTCCGGCGACCACCAGAACGCCTTGTAGCGTGTGGCCCGGCCAAGGATCTCTTCCATATACACCCATGATGCATAACCGTTGTAGACAAACTTTGCTCCGTCGTTCGTGAACTGAATCTCTTTCCCCGTGTTGAGGTCGATGGCAAAGAGGTTGTTTTCACGGGTGAACGCAATGTAATTGCCGTCAGGCGAAAGCGTGGGATTTTTTTCTTCTGCTTTTGATTCCGTCAGTCGCTTGAACTCTTTCTTCTCGGTGTTCAGGAAATAA
>JBGPAN010000028.1:0-16768 GCA_041480785.1 Bacteroidota bacterium
ACGTGTCCGTATCGACCTTTTCATGCAGGATGGAGCCTCGAACCGTGAACACGTTTTCGCGCCATGCATCCTCCACATGGATCAGTGCACATTGCCGCGGACAGAACACGTAATGCTGAAGCGCACCAATATGAACGAAATCGTCTTCGGTAAACATGGGTAGTTGAATTACTTTTCTTTGCTCTTGGATTTTTTCGGATGGAGTTTCTTGAGCTTCTCCACCGCCGCTTCGAAATGACGCTCAATGTCACTGGTTTCTGCAAGGTGCGCCCGGTGGAATTTGTCAAATTCAGCTTCCGCCTTAGCAATGGCGACCTCATGCGTGATGGAGCCTGCATTGGTGAGAATCTCCCGGTCACCAAGTTTCAAGAAATCGTCGAGCCGGGTGATCCAGCTGTTCATATACATCGGCTTTCGATTACGCGCCTGCAGCTCGGCGAATTCCAAATATGCTGTGACAATGCGATTGAGCGTATCAAGTTCCTGCTCGTTCAGGTAGTTCTTTGCTACCACCGCATCGCTCCTCTTTGGGGTTTTGCCCATCCAGCTTGTCAGCCCCATCGTGGGATGGCCGGCATTTGCGCGCTCTGCAATTACCTCGGCAGCCGTATGCCCGTGTGCCGCCCAGTGCATCTTGTTCTGAACCGTGGCAAAGAACCGTTGTGACACATCGGTATCAGGATCATAGTCGATGCTCGTGGCATAGATATCAAGCACCTTTTTCCAAAACACCTTCTCCGACGACCGGATATCCCGTATGCGGGCCAGGAGTTCTTCAAAGTATGTTCCGCCGCCTCGCTCCTTCAGTCGCTCATCGTCCATCGTGAATCCTTTGACAAGATATTCTCTAAGACGGTCGGTTGCCCAGATGCGGAATTGGGTGCCACGATGGGATTTCACCCGATAGCCAACGGCAATAATCACGTCCAGGTTGTAGAATGCCACCTGACGTCGAACATTTCTCGAACCCTCGGTTTGAACTATTAAGGAATCCTTAATAGTTGACATTTCGCTCAATTCGCGCTCAGCATAGATGTTCCGGATGTGCATATTCACATTAGGAACAGATGTTTGGAATAAGTCGGCCATCTGAGCTTGCGTGAGCCAAACAGTATCACCTTCCAGCCGCACCTCGATCCGGGTTTTTTGATCTTCGGTCACGTAGAGCGTCAATTCGGATTTCTTCGGTTCAGTCATAGAGATCACGCTGTATGATGTCGTCTTCGGTGAACATGGCAGCTTTTATCTCACTCTCCGTCCATGACTTCACACTTCAAGCTAGGCAGTTCCTTAAGTGTAATGTCATAGTTTGTGATATTCTTTGGCTCCGGCTTTTCCGCCTTCGGTTTGACGTCCAGCAAACGATGGACTTTTGCAGAAGAATACTGGCCGTTCTTTGAGTTATGCTTCCACCAATAGACCTTATGAACTTCCATACTTCCCTCCGGCCTTGCTGAGGACGCATCATTTTGAAACAACGTTCTTAACGCTTCCTTGATCGCATCTGCATCTTTGTCGTTGAAGCCGGTTTTGGTTGCAAGCTGCGGATTCATACTGCCGTAGAACACATACAACCCGTGATCAACGCGATGTTTCATCCCCATTGTATCAGGAGCCCTTTCAGGGCCATCCTTCTCAAGATTCACACTCTTTGTGAGTTGTTGGAATGAAGGATCGAGCTGTGTTATGGAAAACGCTGGGTGTATTGATACTGGCCCACGGATTCCAATGGAAACGCCTTTTTGATCTTTGGCTTCTTCAACTGGCTCAGCGTTCTTATCAGTGCCTGCTTTTTCTTTCTGGGGCTTCCCCTTCTTGCTTCCAGCAAAAGCAAAGACTTGGCCAAACGCACGGACATCAACCCATTTCTTGCACGCAGCCTCACGATATTCTTTGTCCTTTTTTATATCTATGCCGAGCAGTTCTCCGTCCGCGCGAGCTTTAAGACTCCGATAATTGTCTCCTTCCATGCGATTATCGTCGGATTGGACGAAGATCGCATAACCTGCTTGCATCAAACGATTTCTAATTTTCCGCTTGATGCATACGTCTGATATTTCGCCGTGCCCGTCGTAATTGACGCGCGGGCGATTTCCGGTGAGTGGGTCGCCGTTCGGATTTGCATTTCGCACATTCACGATGACGGCGAAATCTATTTTGTTGCTGAGTCCTTGCATAGCGATTCTCCTTTAGATGTTGTTCTCTGTTTCGTTATTCAGTTCTTCGTCAGATGATTCTCCTTCTTCAGTTTTCGGCTTACGTTTCGGCCTTAGTTCTTCGCGTTGACAATAATAGCTCAACAGGAATTCACCAGTCAATGGCTTGTCGCTCTTGAAATCATCCACAGAAGCAAATTTCGTCTTGACCTCAGCGATTAGGTTTTTATAGAATGTTACTGTTGCTCCATCTAACCTCAGGATATATGGAGTCAACAAAAAATGGATTTGCTTCCACGTGGTGCAGGGACGCCCGGCAAATTGTTGCATGTAGCGAGCAGCGTTGGTAGGCCGTTGTTTTTCGGCTTTGAAAAGTGAACGCTCTTCAAGACGATCTGCGATTGCGAGAAGTCGCCCATAGAGGTAGTCTCTTGTTGTTATGTTTCGGTCGACGCAATTCATATCATATTTTCCCTTCTCGTTGAATTGTTTGAAAAGAGCACACGCGATGGTCAGTGTTTTATTCCATTGCCGTTCTCTAGGATCCTTGGGATCACTCATAGCAATTCTGTTGCTTGCTCGACGTACTGCAGACTGCACAAGGTCTCTAGGAATTCGCTGACCATCAATGATGCAAGGAAGAATGCGTTCCACGGTCGCTTTGCGAAGTCTGTCATTCACCTTTCTCCCGTATGCGGCTTCAGCGATATCACTCGGTGCGGGCGCGCCGATAAAAGGCTGATAGAATCTTTTGTTCCTTCCAGTGGCTTTCTCTTGAATGTCTTTGTATCGATACTCATGAATCCACCCACAGGAGCCATGCCAATCATCAATCCTTTGGAGATAATCTGATCCTTTCAATTCACGGTAATACGCGACAGCCATTCGTCCGTCAGAGGCAGAATCTAATCCGAGAACGACTATTCCATGAGCGTCACCTAGTTCTGACCCATATCCGAGCATTCTGTTTCTAAATCTGAGCGCCAAGTCTTGAGCGGTCGATACTGGTGGAGGCTCATCACTAGGAAGTTCATCTAATCCCAATTCGCCTGGGATGTCTGAAATTGGCTGCGGAATCTTTTTGTCCGAACTAGTTGCCCAAGCGACAATTGTCAAACCAGGTTTTATTCTTCCATTGTCGCCCTTGACATCAAAGACTTTCCCCTGTCTATCGATGAGCCATTGAAGCGCATTGTGGGCTTTCTGAGTTACTTCGAAGCCTACGCCGCAAGCCTGGCTCGGAGAAGTGAAGCGACCTTGATACGTAAGAAAATACGGGCTGCTTGGCGTGGAAATAAGTTTAGCTTGATCTCCCCGTCTGCGGATATATTTGGGATGCTGGTCCGCAGGCAAAAGCTCCTCTCCCGTAACGTAGCAGAGAGTTCTTCCCTTCTTCGTGTTAGCTTCTTTTGTCTTAGAGTAGTATTTGATCCAACTCTCCCAAAGAGATGAGTCCCGCCATGCTTTGCTCTCAGGTTCGCCCGGCACCATGACCTCCCACCTAATGAATGCATCCTCTTGCTTTTGCGATCCCATTGCCTTAAAGATTTTCGGAACATCTTTTCCTTTTTTCTTGTCCCACTTTGCCAGCAATCTACCGTCGCTCCCGACATAAAGAGTTTGATGTTTGATCAGATCCTTTATCATCTGTCCCTTTTTCACGTACCGTAATACTGCACATGCGTTTGGATGAGCATAATCGGATTGACACCAATCTGTTAGCAACTTGATGTAGTTTCTGTAGGGTTTTTGGGGATCATTGGCGAAGCCACTGGTTACGGTTCCTCCGTATTCTGCAAAATCGCCGGCAACGTATTGGAGATTGTCACACAGGGGATGACATTGAGGTTTCTTTCCGGCCCTCCCCATCGAGCTTTCTGTGCACGGGATAATAGTGCCTGCGTCATTTTGTTTATCTTCAATTGCTCGAGCCCCTTTGAATTTGCCATTTTGATCTATCACGATTTGAATGTGAGCCTGTGCGCTCATGTGACAGATGGGGAGAAGAGCTCTCTTACCTTCCTTTGATAGATCGCCGATGACCGACGAGCAATTTTCGTACGTCTCGTACAACTTTTGCATCCAGCTCATTTGGCCACCTCCGTCTCTTCGCATCCTTCTAACAGTCCTTCCTCACAGAGTCCGATTGATGCAGGTGGATCGGCTTTCATTGGTCTCACGAGCCTCCTGCGGGTGCAAGCCTCTGGGCGAGGAAACTCTATGATACCCTTTCTCATTTCAGCTCGCCAAAGTCTCGCATGTAGTTCGGCGTCTTGTTTCTCATCAGGATAATCAAACCCGTGAAACATCCAGCCAAATGCAAGTTCTGGGATGTCGTCGTAGCTTCCTTGTCCTTCTAGAAATGTGCATGGTTCAACATATCCCTGACATTCACGCGCCCCAAGGAAGACGTCTCTTCTCCCTCCTCTCTCGATCATTCGCTGGGCAACGCAAAAGTGTTTATTTTCGTTTCTATCCTCTTCCATATCTGGGCGCTTCATGTTCCACTTGAAATGCGCTTGCACCTTGTACTCAACATCGGCCAGATACGTGTAGATCGCGAGTTGTGAAATTCCACGACCATAATCAATTGGTTTGGTGCTTCTTGTCTGCGTCTTGATCGGTCTCATTACGCGAACTTTGTCGATAATCCAAACAATTGTCGGCTTCCAGTACACCGAACTGATAATTCCTTTCAACGCTTCGTAAGTCGGGATTTGATACGAACATTTCTCACCACCGATCTTCGTGAGTGGATCCGTAAAGAGGGCGTACTTGCCCGTGACTTTGAACTCTACTATGTTATCCATAGAGCCTCCTCATCTGATGTACGTTTCCATTTCGTTGACAATTTCTTTGCTCAGACCAAAGTCGTCGCTGTAGTACTGTGCTTCCAGGTAGAAAATTCCGGTCCCTTCTTGAACTTCGTGAATCGCTCCTTGTTTGCAGAGGTGGTCGAAAACATGAGGATACGCATTGACGGAATATCTCTGCGCTTTCTTCAGAAGCTTTAACCAGGCGCGGTGCTTTTTAGAAAAGTCGATTGCGCAAAGTCCGTTAACGATCTGTCTCCCTTTGTTTCCGTACTGGACTATGACACCCCGCGACGGCGATTCAATTGCACGAAATGCTCTTGATGCCGTCTGAAACGATTGGCGCAATGGCAGCAATGGTGAAGCATTATGAATTCGTTGATATTCCTGAACAGACAGTGTGTTCGTCGAAAGCAGATCGAACAGGTTATCCTCTCTTCCCACTACAGACTTGCTGCCCACTCTATAGCACATTTCTTCTTTTCTGTTGTAGAAATAGTATTGATAGAATTTCTCCATTGCCTTTGGGCTTAACAGATCGCGTTCGAACCTCTCCTCGCCTTCTTTGAACTCATCCAGTACACGCTCCGCCGTCTCGATGCCGATGCGAATTTCCTTCAGTTGCCCGAGGTTTTCTTCGCTTGGATTGACCACGAAAACATTTCCCGGCTTTTGTCGTAACCCGTTGCGATTACAGCGGCCCGCCGCCTGAACAATCGAATCCAGACCTGCCAGGTAGCGAATAACCGATCCGAAATCAATATCCACCCCCGCCTCGATCAGTTGGGTGCTGACACAAACCGTCGGCTTGTTCTCGTCTAAGCGATTGTTGATTTCGTTCAGCACGTTGATACGATGTTCAGGACACATGTCGGTGCTCAGATGAAAGACATCGTCCAACCTGGATTCTTTCAATTCGTGATAGAGATTTTTCGCCGATGCTTTCGTATTGACGACGATAAGCACGCTTCCACTTTCTTGAAGTTCTTTGCTCGTCAATTCAACCACTTCTCTTTCAGTCCATCCACCGAGTTTACGCGTGTCGTGAATTTCCACCCGCTTCAGCTTTCTAAAGAGTTCGCTCACGTCGCCCATGATTTGCTGTTCTGGCAGCACTTCCAACGCTCTTTGCTTTGGTTCGATCTTGTCCAGCAGTGGCTGGGTTGCAGTGCAGAGCACCACCGTGGAACCACAAGCTTTCACAAGAAACCGCACGGCAATGTTGAACATATGGACACATCGGACCGGAATGGTCTGCACCTCATCGAAAATAATGACGGCGTTCGCAAGCTGGTGCATTCTTCGTGCGCCACGTGTTCCAGCAGAGAACAGTGCTTCAAGAAGCTGAACGCTCGTCGTGAACACGATTGGTGCATCCCAATTCTCTGAAAGCAAGCTTTGTCTTCGAGTTTCTTCTTCCGGTGTCAAGTTGGAATGATGCTCCAAAACCACTTTGTCGAGGTATCTCCCATTTTCATCCTTGTCTTCAAGAATCTTCCTGACTTGCTCGGCGTTCTGATCGATGATCGAGGTAAAGGGAATGACATAGATAATTCGATCCATCTTAAAGTTCTTTGCGTGATGCAAAGCGAATCGCAAGCTCGCAAAAGTCTTACCGCCGCCTGTTGGGACGGTCAATTGGTACAATCCCTTTGGCTTCCCTGAGCACCCAAAACACTGTCGGGAAACATCATTTCGCAATACATCTATTTTGTTTCGGTTTTTGAACTTCTTTCTGTTGAAGCGCTCGATCAAAGTCTCCCACGATGAATACTGATTTTGGTTTCTGAGTTTTTTGTTATGAGGAAACTCGAAATCAGCAGTACTCAGTCTATCGGCATCGATGAGACAACTAAAGAGAAAGCGCACGAGCAAACCGCATTTGAACATCATCGTCTCTTTGGAGTCATTTGACTCTTTCAGGTTGTTGAGAACGACGAGTAGCTGTTTTGGCAAGCCGCTTTTCAATAAGCCATCGACTTCTTCCTTCTCACCCTCATCGAGATTATTCAAAGCTTCATTTGTATGCGTTTTATCATCCGGTTTCGCCATTCGCCGATGAAAATTGTCTTGTCCATCAGGTAGAAGGCAATCAATGAGCCCCGAATGATGAGATGCCATACACAAAGACAGAATTTGTGACGCAATTTCCTCGCCCGTCCGTTTGTCGGAAAGTTTTCGATGAATGATCTGCGCACCGGCTGAGGAATGATCTATTTTCCCCTTTTTCTGAGATACATCCACGTAGTCATCTTCATCGGGATCTTTCAGACCAACAGCAGACTCAATGTAGTTCTTAAACTCCTCGCTGGCTTTGCCAATGTCGTGCAACAGTCCGACGATTTGTCCGGCCTCCTTCAATCCCATCTTGGCTGCAAATTCTCCCGCAAGCTCGGAACATTCTTGGAGATGGCTCCAGAGACTTTGTGACTGTTTATCGCTTTGTCGACGGTGCGCTATGAATTCCTTTTTCATAACGTTTGATCCTGGTACTTGCTCGTATCGCGCCCCAGCCCCGCAAGATAGAATACCGATTCATGGTCTTTTGAAGGAGAGAACGAACGGGTCAACTCGGCTGCGCTTTTGAGACAATCCATCAAGACGTGCTTTTTGCCCCGAGCGTTTTCGGAATGTGCGAAAAACATGGGGAGAGCATCCGGGGTCATGACTGACTGGGCTTAAGTTTCTTAAAGTATTACTTAAGATTTCTCATATTTGTTCCGCCTCGCTCAAAACATGAAATCGTACCGTCAAGCATAGCCGTCCTTCACCGCACGTTTGCGAGAGATCCGCAGCTCGATGTACTGGTTCCAGACGTAAAGGCTTCTAGCATAAAACGCATCCTCTCGCTCCTCGCATGAATGCAGAACGCCCACAAATTTTACCTTCTTCCTCTTCTACCCTCCCGCAACAAACCTCTCCATCATGTCCTTCTTCAGCGCATGAATTGCCTTCAGCTTCTTCTGTCGTCGTACGCTGAACCCAAGCGTCTTTCCCAGCGGCTCGAGAGAGGTTACATTGTCTTCGTTCTCGACAACGACTGCCTCCGGCAGAAAACCGCTCTTATCTATGGAAGAACAAATTGCGTCAGCCAGCATTTGTGCTACAAGTATTTTCGGTGGTGACGCTTCCGCACAAAAGGCAAACCCGGACACTTGTTGACACACAGCTGCGATGTGGATATAATAGGGCCGCTTTTCGTCCGAGATCATGCTTGGCAAGTAAAAGGCGCCAACCTCCCACGGCGTGTCGGGCTTCAATTTCTTGCCGCTCAAGGCGTTCAGGCGTGCGAGGTTCAAGATTGGAAGCTTGATAGACTTCTGAGGAGGTGAGGGCCATGCTTCCCACTGTGCGCCGAAGTTGTTCTCAGCTCCGACGGCCGGACTATACACAAGATATTCACCGTCGCGATAGGACTGATTCTCTTCGCCGATTTCCAATCGATGCGCATGATGGCAAGCCACTCTCAACCCGAGTGTCAGGAACCGGGCCTCGGCTTCCATGAGAAACCACGGAGCATACCCAGGGAGCAGGCTACGGAACTCGGGCCATGCGTGCTTTCCCTTGAACGAAAGACCTAATTGTCGAATGACCGCCAGATCTCCAGGTTGCAGATCACTGCGCGCGCCGAACTCCAGCAGGAGGCAATTCTGCATTGCATACTCGTCCGCAGCTCCATGAGCTGATGAACCGTCAATGATCGCACGATAGATATCGAAACCCTCTGCTCCACGATAGAGACAGAAGCCGAACAGTGTGCCGCCGCTTCCCATCACCACACCGAATCCCATCTCACCATTCGACGGGTCCCGCACTCCGATGAGATCAAGGTCATCGAGTACTTCCCACGGCTCGAGAGCTCTAAACTCCCCACCAGCAAGAAACAAATCTTTCCAAACGGGAAGAGCGACCAAAGGAGAGGTTGGCTTCATTGAACCTGCTCGCGGTAATTTTCAGAGCCTAGCTCGCAGAATGCAGCTAAAGGAGAGCCTGAATGGAAAGAAGGTATTAGGGATCGCACCCCTTCTTCCTCACCACGGTACACTCAAAACCGCAGATGCGCAATACCGGAAATCCGGTATTTTTGCATTTGAAGGCTCGGACGGGGGCGACAGCGCAGAAACATCAATCAGCGTGGTCACGGAAGGGGGCGTCTCATTTGTGAGAATGACTTGCCGGACAGATTGTCAATCCGTCCCACGCATCGGGGGAAAGAACAGAAGTGAATTCAGCTCTCGTTTCGCACTTTTTCTATCTCTCTTTGAACTGTGTCCCACTCATCATATGCTCTTGCGAGGAGTTGCTCGACTTCCTTTCGTTCCACGGAGATCCTCTTTGCCTCAGTGCCGTTCTTGTAGATCTCCGGATCGAGCATCGCCGCTTCAATTTCCTTGTGACGCGCTTCGAGCTTCTCAATCTTACGTTCCAGGGTCTCAACTTTTTGTTTGAGGGGCCGGAGTTTCACGGAGAGTTGTTGGCGGCGCTCGGCTTCAATGCGTTTCCGGTCTTTGTCGCTCATCTCGAACGCTGCGGCTTCTTTCTTTTCTGCCGCTTCAGACTTCACCGAGCTGTCTTTTTCCTCCCGCTTTTTTGCGATGTAGTCTGAGATATTGCCGATGAACGTTCTCACCGTTCCATTCCCCACCTCCACCACTTTGTTGACAATCGGATCGAGAAAGTACCGGTCGTGCGAAACGATCAAGAATGTCCCCTCATAATGAAGAAGCGCCTCTTGCAGGACTTTTTTCGATTTCATGTCGAGGTGATTCGTGGGCTCGTCGAGGATCAGGAAGTTTGCCGGTTTCAACAGCATCTTTGCGAGAGCCACCCGGCTTTTCTCGCCGCCGGAGAGAACGGAGACCTTTTTGAACACGTCATCGTCATGGAAGAGAAATGCGCCGAGCAACGAGCGAAGTCGCCTTCTGATATCCCCCTCGGCGATCTCATCAATGGTATCGAGCACTTCTTTGGATGGATCGAGTTCTTCCGCCTGATGCTGTGCGAAATATGAAAGCGCCACATTATGACCGACGATCCGCTGGCCGAAGTTGCATGACTCAACACCGGCGAGAATTCTCGTCAGCGTCGACTTCCCCGCGCCGTTGAGTCCAACGATGGCTATCCTCTCCCCTCGTTCGATCTTGAAATCGAGACTCTCAAACACCTCAATTGGCCCGTAGCTTTTCGCCAGGTCCTTCAGCTCCATAACGATGCGGCCGCTGGGAGGGGGCTGCGGAAACTCGAAACGGATACCGCTCTCCTCAGGCTCGACTTCAATGATTTCCACCTTTTCCAATTGCTTGATGCGACTCTGCACCTGGCGCGCCTTTGTCGCCTTGTATCGAAATCGCTCGATAAACTCCTGAGTTTCTTTCATGCGCTGCTGCTGATTCTTCATCGCCTGGATCTGGAGCTCCCGGCGTTTCACACTTTCGGTCTCATAGAAGGAATAGTTTCCCGAATACTGCTCGAGTCTCGTCATCGTCAGGGCAAATGTCCTCGAACAGAGATTGTCCAGAAATGTCCGATCATGCGACACGAGCACGACCGCCCCGAGATAGCTCCGGAGATATTCTTCCAGCCATTGCAGCGTTTCGAGATCGAGATGGTTTGTCGGCTCGTCCAGAAGAAGCACCGACGGCTCCCGGAGCAACAGCTTTGCCAGCTCAATACGCATTTGCCAGCCGCCGCTGAATTCCTCCGTCATACGGCTAAGATCCGATACAGAGAATCCGAGTCCCATGAGCACCCGCTCGACCTTCGACTTCATCCGGAAGGCATCCAGGTCTTCGAGCTTGTGTTGAAGTTCACCGTAGACTTCAATCGTTTCAGCGTGTTCTTCGGACTGCGGATCGAGCCGCACCATGCTCCGATGCGCTTCTTCGAGTTCTTGTTGGATCTCGAGAACATCCTCGAACGCGGACGCTGCCTCTTCATAGAGACTTCTTCCGGAGACCACAACGCCTTCTTGTTGCAGGTATCCAACCGTCACGAATTTGGCCTTGCCGACAGCGCCGGAATCGGGCTGCACCAGTCCGGTGATGATCTTCAGGAGCGTCGTCTTGCCGGTTCCGTTGGAACCTACCAATCCGATACGGTCATGCGGACTGATCATGCAGGAAAGGTCGTTGAACAGAACACGACCTCCGAACTGAACCGCTATGTGTTCGAGAGAGAGCAAGAAGTATTAAGGTGCAAGTTTTCTCTGTGGCTGGAATTTGAAAACCCTCCCATGTGGTGGTGTCAGGACTTTCGTCCTGACACGATTGTGGACTTTTTTGCCGTCAGGAGGAAACTCCTGACGGCAAACACGGGGTTTTCGTCCGAGCTTCTAGGAAGTCAGACCCGCGTAGACAGTGTGCATGTTGGAGCGAGCAGACTGTTTCCGGGTTCTCTTATGGTGGGAATATACGAAAATGAGTGCGAAGATGAGAGCGAAAGCGTAGCAAAAAGAAGCCCCCTCGCGGGGGCTTCTCGATCGTACCATAGGCTGAAGAAAATGACTGTCACCTTATCTGCCTCACTGCAAGGGTGACGGTCATTCAATATTTCGATTACTTTATCAATTGCATCGTCCGTTCCTGAACGAACTCTCCGCTGCGAATTCTGTAGATGTATGTACCACTCGCAAGAGTCTTTGCATCAAAAGTCACAGTGTGAGTTCCCGCGCCAAGATCAGAGTCGATAAGCGTGCTGATTTCTTTTCCGAGCATGTCGTAGACGACGACCGAAACATGGTCCGCTTTTGGAATTGTGAACGAGATCTTCGTCGACGGATTAAACGGATTCGGATAGTTAGCTTCCAGTGCATAGCCTTCTGGAGTCACATTGTCTGTGTTTTGCGAACTCACAGTGTCATCGCTCAACATTTGGTTCGCCTCCGGCAAATCCTGCCCGTCCCACAGCATGAATTTGGCAGCAGCGATCTTTGCCTTCGTCGCGCCATCCATCATTCCCCCGAGCGTCTTGAGCCGCTCGATAGCCTTCCCCAAAGCCGCCCTGAATCCCACGGTCAGATCCGTTTTATGATTTTCATACCACGCCAATCCGACTTTCTTGATTCCGTCTTTCCATTCCTTACCGTATGGCTTTGCCTCTTTGCCGATACTTTGCAATGTCGCTTTGTACTTGACCCCGAGAGGCTTGAGGTCCTTGAGGAGCGCCTGCCGTTCCGTGGCGAGCGCTTTGATCATCTGTCGGTACCTTCTGATGTCGCTCGGATTATTGTTCTGCACCGCCTTTTTCAAAGCGAGCGTAAGTCTTTTCCCTTTCACTTTGAGCTGAGCGGCACGATCACGCAGCGCATTCAAAGCGACGAGGTCATCTGCGGTCATGGCATGGTCCAGTGTGCCTTTCCATTCCTTCATTTTCGGGATGATGTTCCCCTGCGCATAATCACGGACACCCTTGTAGAGTTCCTTGAGTGCATCTTTCGTTTTCTGATCGAGGACTCTGCCCTGGGAAAACGCATTGCTGCCGATGAAAACCACCAGAGCAATGAGGAGCACTACCTTTTTCATACATGACTCCTTTCTCAATGATGAACGATACCTTGAAGCCTCATGCCAGACTTGAGCAGGTTATTGTGTCATTACCAGCCCTGTAGATTCGACGCCAAAACCTCCGGGCTGGTTTAATGGACAGGCCGACAGAATTTCGTCTTTCTAAGTTCGCACTTTGGAGACGAAAACGCAACAGCGCGAGCATATGCATTGGTTTGGCTATTCTGCCTTCAAAACACTACATTTGTGTCAATCTTACACGTAAACGGGGCTACTGACGAGGATGAGCATGCGTATCAGGGTTTTTGTCACCGGAGGCACATTCGATAAGGAGTACAACGAGCTCGACGGGAAGCTCTATTTCAAAGACACGCACCTGAAAGAGATGCTGTCCCTCGGCAGATCCAAAGTCGACGTCGATATCAGGACATTGATGATGGTGGACAGCCTGGAAATGACAGACCAGGACCGGCAGATCATTCTCGACCATTGCTCGAAGTGCGCTGAAGGCAGAATTCTTGTCACGCATGGCACCGATACGATGGAGGTGACTGCGCGCGTTCTCGGGCAGACAGTGAAAGACAAAACGATCGTCCTAACGGGAGCGATGATTCCGTACAAGTTCGGGAGTTCTGATGGTCTTTTCAATCTCGGAAGCGCACTCGCCTTTGTTCAGACGCTGCCCCCTGGGGTTTATGTTGCGATGAATGGAAAGTGCTTGCCCTGGAACAATGTTCGCAAGAACAAGCAAACAGGCGAATTCGAGGAGGTCACGAAGTAATGTCGGCCCTGATATCAGATCCGGATGTTGTGATCGTCGGTGGTGGACTCGCAGGTCTGGCTTGTGCACGGCACCTTCATCAAAATGGCATCTCATTCCAGATCATCGAAGCATCGGACGGTCTTGGAGGCCGGGTACGAACAGATCGTGTTGCGGGATTCCTTCTCGACCGCGGTTTTCAAGTTCTGCAGACGGCATACCCCGAAGCACAAAGAGTCCTGGACTACGCCAAACTCGACCTCCACAAGTTCTTCCCCGGCGCGGTGATTCGCATTGACAATCACTCTTACCGTGTCGCAGACCCACTGCGGATGCCCCTCGAAGCATTTGACTCTCTCTTCTCTCCGATCGGGACGATGAGAGATAAATTTCGTCTTCTCGTACTCCGTCAACGCCTCCATAGACAATCGATCGACTCGATCTTCAATCGTGAAGAGCGGACGACACTGGACGCCCTGCAACGGGAAGGATTCTCTCCGACTATTGTCTCATCATTGTTTCGTCCGTTTCTCAGAGGGATTTTCCTTGAGAAGGGACTGCAGACTTCAAGCAGAATGTTCGAATTTGCACTCAAGATGTTCACCGATGGACACGCTACCCTTCCCGCAAATGGAATGGGAGCGATTCCGGATCAGCTGGCAAGTGCGCTCCCGTTGGAGGCGATTCGATTGAATACCAAAGTTGTCTCCGTGTCTCCCAATTCGGCGACCCTGGAGTATGGTGAGCAATTGAAAGCTCGTGCAGTCGTGGTGGCGACAGAAGGACCCGAAGCATGCCGGCTCATCCCAGGACTCGAGCCTGTGATCTCTTGTAGTGCAACCTGTATGTATTTCGTCGCTGGCTATAATCCTCTCGGTTCCCCGATTCTGGCATTGAATGGCGACGGATCCGGAATCATCAACAATCTCTGCGTCCCAAGTGCGGTCGCGCCATCGTACGCTCCTGCCGGGTCTTCGCTTATTTCTATCTCGATTCTCGGGATCCCGGATGAAGACGACAAGAAGCTCGAGCTGATGGTGCGTTCTCAACTCAAGTCATGGTTTGGACCAAAAGTCGACTCGTGGAGATCCTTCCGTACATACCGAATTCATCATGCCTTGCCGAGTCAGGCGTTTCCCGCCCTCTCTCAGCCACAGCGACGGGTGAAGATGGAACAGGGATTGTATGTTTGCGGCGATCACCGCGATACAGCTTCAATTCATGGCGCCCTCGTCTCCGGCCGAAGAACTGCCGAGACGGTTCTCGAAGACCTTGCATCCTGATTGATCACTCCGACTACCACAATCGTTTATGGCCGCATACCTGTCCGACGAAGAACTGATCAAGCGAGCAAAGAAAGGAGACGAGCGAGCCTTCACGCATCTCGTGAAGAGGTATGAGTCTCTCGTGTACAGTTTCGCGTTCAAGGTCTGCAGGGACGAGGAAAAGGCGAGCGAGACGTGGCAGGATACGTTTGTGAATGTCTTCAGAAAGCTCCATCAGTTTGACGGACGATCGAAGTTCACAACGTGGCTCTACAGCATTGTCACCAATAGCTGCCGAATGAAGCGGCGGCAGCGCAAGCTGGATAAGGCTTCCGTATCCATCGAGTCACCGACGGAGTCTCACGATGACTCTGATGATGATCCATCCGCGCAGACGATTCCCTCGTGGAAAGACACGCCCCTGGACTCTGTGATGGACAAGGAATTGCGAACTCTGCTCGATGAAGCGATTCAACGATTGCCCTATGACTACAGGGTTGTCTTTGTTCTTCGTGATGTTGAAGGTATGTCTGCCGAAGAAACAGGAAAAATCCTGAAACTGAGTGTACCGGCCGTGAAATCACGCCTTCGACGGGCCCGGGTCTTCTTACGCGAACGGCTCAATCCCTACATGACCGCATGAAAAAGAAAACTGTTCGTTGCCACGACGTCCTGAATCACATCTGCGAAGAGCTCGATACCAAGCTCACATCTGCCAAGTGCCGTAAGCTGAAACGCCACCTCCAACAATGTCCAAACTGTACGGCATATCTCGACAGCCTGCGCAAGACCATCATGTTGTACTCCTCCACACCTAACCCGCGATTACCTCAGAAGGCCCGAAGACAGCTTTTTGCCGTTCTCAAGCTCAAGGCTTAGCTTCTTAGGCTTCCTCCTGAATCCTTTTCATGATGCAGGCATCTCAAGTAGTGAATCATGTTCACTGAGGTTCAATCACTTTCCCAGGGAGGCTGTTATGAAAAAAAACATGGGTACCGTTGACCGGTCGATTCGGGTTCTCCTGGCTCTTGTTGTCGGAGTGCTTTACTTCACAAACCAGATTTCAGGTACGGCAGCTATCATTCTCGGTCTCTTCGCTGTGATCTTCCTGATTACGAGTTTCATGGCTTTCTGCCCGTTGTACCTTCCCTTCAAGATCTCTACGAAGAAGGAAGCGGCATAAATCTCATAGACCTAACGGATTTCAACGCGGCTGCGGTGGGAAGCCGCATGAATTCCGATTGATTTCTTAAGGCACCGTGATCGATCATGAAGCGGATCCACAAACATAGCGCATTGTGCCGCGAAGTGGCGAGGCATATTCAGAATCAACTGGACGCCGAACTGCTCTCCCCTGCTTGCCGGGAAATCAGGAAGCACCTGCGGCGTTGTCCGAACTGCACCGCGTATCTTGACAGTCTGAAAAAAACCGCGCTTCTCTACAAGCGTTACCCCGACCCAGACGTGCCCGCCCGAATGCGCGAGAAACTGCTGGCAATTCTGGAAGTTTCGCCTTCGCCCCAGCGAAGCAAGTGAAGCACTCATCCCCCTTTTTGCGTATCTTTTCTCACACCCGAGTCCAGTTGGCTACGAGAGAATGGAGATATGATAACAGGCGATGGGTGACATCGAGGAATCTGTGCCACGGGACATGCATCACGGAATGAAAGAACTATGCTACCGACCGTTACTGACCTGCAACCACAGACAATCGATGAGAGGCTTACATGACTAAGGAAATCACACTCAAACAAGTCCAGGGCATTACGTTTGTTGCAAAGGGGAACTCAGGCCACTGGGTGGTCATGGATGGCTCCCCGGATTTTGGCGGAAACCTCGCCGGCTCGACACCGAAGGAGCTTTTGCTGATGGCGCTCGCTGGCTGCACGGCAAACGACGTCGTCCCGATTTTGAAAAAGAAGCGCGCCCCTTTGCAGAAACTTGAAATCAATGTCAAAGGAAATGAGCGCGAGGAACATCCGCGCATTTTCACTGACATCCATGTTGAGTACGTTTTTTATGGTGACGGCCTAAAGTCCGAAGATATTGAACGCGCCATCGAACTTTCGACAACGAAGTATTGTTCTGTGAGTGCGATTCTGGCCGCCAGTGCGCCGATCACGCACTCGTATCGCATCGAGTCTTCAGAATTGGCAGCAACGACAGCGGTCATGTGAAAACAATCTGAAGGCTTTGTCTACAAAGGCGGACGCCTGTTCAAATTTGCAGTGGTACACGGACAATGCTGAACCTCTTTTCTTTCGATTCGATA
>JBGPAN010000029.1:0-16654 GCA_041480785.1 Bacteroidota bacterium
AGTCTGCCGGCTACATCCATCGACTGGCGGCAGTCGCCATGATTGGGATCTTTGTCGCGCATATCGTGGATGTTGTCAGGATGAAGAAGCGCTATTACGCATCGTGGCGGTCATTCATCTTCGGTCCTGATTCGATGGTGTTCAACAGGAAGGACCTTCAAGATCTGATCGGTAACTTCAAATGGTTCGTCGGTCGCGGTCCGCGGCCCGCATACGGACGGTGGACCTATTGGGAGAAATTCGATTACTTCGCGGTCTTTTGGGGAATCGCTGTCATCGGCTCGACCGGGCTCACGCTTTGGTTCCCGGAGTTCTTTACAAGGTTTATCCCTGGTTGGTTCCTAAATGTTGCGACGATTATCCATAGTGACGAGGCTTTACTTGCAGTTGGGTTTATCTTTACGGTCCATTTCTTCAATACGCATCTTCGGCCGGAAAAATTCCCGATGGACATTGTTGTCTTCACAGGCAGGATGACTCTGGAAGAACTCAAGGAGGACAAGCCGGAAGAGTATGAGGCGCTTGTCAAGGAAGGTAAGCTGGATGAATATCTGGTCGAGCAGTATCCTCCGATTGTCATCAAGGTGACAAGAGCATTCGCGTGGACAGCCCTTTGCATAGGATTCAGTATTGTCATCTGGATCATCTACGCAATGCTTTTTGCTTATCAGTAATGAGAAGAAAACCGTTGCAACTAAGGGTAGATGATACTATTATCATTATTGCCACCGTTCGAAGAATCATCGTTTTGAAAAGAAAACCTTGATGAAACGCATATTCCCATCTTCCTTCTATAACCCTGTTACGCTCGTGGGAGCGGCGATTGCTGCCGTCAGCCTTGGACTCATCGCCTTCCTGATGGTCATTGAGAGTTTTGCGGAAAACCCCAAACCCTACATGGGGATTGTCGCCTTTGTCTTGTTGCCGGCTGTCATGATTGTCGGTCTTGGTATTCTGATATTTGGAATTCTCCGCGAGCGGCGAAGAGTTCACGCAGGGAAACCTGAAACGCACCTCCCGATCATTGACCTGAACAATCCCAAACATCGGACGGCGTTCGTCTTCTTCTCGTTTGGGACGATCCTTCTTCTGATACTTTCAGCGTTCGGCAGCTTCAAGGCATATGAGCACACGGACTCAGACCAATTCTGCGGTGAAACGTGCCACAAAGTGATGGAGCCGGAATATACGGCGTACGAGTACTCTCCGCACGCACGCGTTGGGTGCGTGAAATGCCACATCGGACCGGGTGCGGGCTGGTTTGTCCGTTCAAAGCTCTCGGGTGCATATCAGGTATACGCAACGTTGTTCAACAAGTACCCCAGACCTATTCCGACACCGATTGAGAACTTGCGCCCTGCTCAGGAAACGTGCGAGCAATGCCACTGGCCGAAGCAATTCTTCAGTGAAAAGGAGTTGATGAATACCTATTTCACATCTGATGAGAAGAATACCAAGTGGTCGCTGAACTTGCTGGTCAAAGTCGGCGGAGGCAACATTGAAGCTGGTCCCACCTCAGGCATTCACTGGCACATGAACATTGCCAATGAAGTGACCTACGCTGCCGCGGACACGCAACGGCAAGTCATTCCCTGGGTTCGGATAAAGACTGCAGAAGGCAAGGTGGTGACGTACAAGTCGACTGAGACATCGCTCTCCGACGAAGACCTCCAGAAGATGAAGAAACGACGGATGGATTGTATCGATTGTCACAATCGTCCGACGCACATCTATCATCCGCCAGCACGTTCGATCAATCATGTCATGTCACTAGGTTGGATCGATCCGGAGCTGCCGAATATTAAGAGCGTCGCAGTGAAGGCGTTGGAGCGGCCGTATATGACCAAGCAAGGGGCGCTGGACAGCATCAAGCAGGAGATTGCCGACTTTTATCATTCGAATCACCCCGATGTCGCGGCAAAGAAGAGTGCTCAGATTGACCGTGCCATCGCTGAAGTGCAGAAAATCTACAGCCGAAACTACTTCCCTGAGATGCACGTTAGCTGGAAGAAGTTCAACGACAACATCGGTCACATGTACTACCCGGGTTGCTTCCGCTGCCACGATGGGAAGCACGTCTCAGAGGAAGGGAAAGTACTTTCGAGAGACTGCAATGTTTGTCACACGATTCTAGCGCAGCAAACAGAAAAGGACAACTTGCGCATCTCCCTTCAGGGTGTTGAGTACAAACATCCAGTGGATATCGGCGATGCGTGGAAGGAAATGAACTGCAGCGATTGTCATAATTCCCAGTAACGTGGGATTTGTTCAATCGAGTTTGAGGTTGAGTCATTCGTGAAGCGATTTGTTTACCGGGATGTCGAAGGGAACGACGTTTTGAAGCGGGCAGAGTCGGAAAAAACTGATTTCTGTTAGACACCGAGATCACATAAACGATGGCAGATCCTATCGGGCCGATGGATACTCAAGAAGACAGAAGAGACTTCCTCAAGTATGTCCTCGGAGGTGGCTTGATCGCATGGCTGGCCGCGATTCTTTATCCTATCATGGCCTACCTTAAGCCGCCGAAACAGGCCGAAGTGGAAGTGACGAGTGTGAAGGCTGGCAAGGTGGGCGCCGTCGAAAAGGACAGCGGTCTGATCGTTCGGTTTGGGAACAAACCAGTTATCCTTTTGCGGAACGCCGCTGGCGAGTTTCGGGCATTTTCGGCGACGTGTACGCATCTTGATTGCACAGTACAATATCGAAAGGATATGGGTCTTATTTGGTGTGCGTGTCACAACGGCCGTTATGATTTGAATGGCCGCAATGTTGCGGGACCGCCGCCGCGTCCTCTGGATGAATACAGGGTCGTGATCCAAGGTGATGACATCCTCATCTCGAAAAAGGCATGAAACATTTCTGGTCAAAAACCTATAACTGGATAAACGAACGCGTTGAGCTCGACGGACTTGTCGAGTTCATGGGCAAGAAGTATGTACCCGTGAACAGCCATTCGATATGGTACTACTTCGGCGGCGTGTCGTTGTTCCTGTTCATTATTCAAGTCGTCACAGGCATCTTGCTCCTCTTGTACTACAAAGGGGGAGATGCACTGGCATTTGAGAGCATCCAGTTCATCATGTCCAAAGTACAGTTTGGCTGGTTGATCCGATCGATCCACAGCTGGACTGCGAACCTGTTTATTCTGACAGCGTTGATCCACATGTTCAGCGTCTATTTCGGGAAGGCATATCGGAAGCCTCGGGAAATCACCTGGGTGACGGGAATGATCATGTTCTTCGTTGCGATGGGATTTGGATTCAGCGGCTATCTGCTGCCGTGGAATGAACTGGCTTTTTTTGCCACGAAGGTAGGCACTGACATTGCAGGTGCTGTGCCTGTGGTGGGCAAGCCAATCATGGAGTTCCTCCGTGGGGGCGATGATGTGACAGGTGCGACCCTTTCCCGCTTTTTCGGTTTCCATGTTGCAGTGCTGCCGGGGATTTTCACCGTTCTTCTGGGGATCCACTTGTTGCTGGTGCAGCGGCAAGGGATGAGCGAGCCGCTGTCGTTCGATGAGGAGAGGCCGAAGGAACGAAAGACAATGCCCTTCTTTCCGAACTTCATGCTGCGCGATATGCTCTTGTGGCTGATTGTCCTCAACCTTCTCGCAATTCTGGCTGTGTTCTTCCCATGGGAGCTTGGCAGGAAGGCCGATCCTTTTGCGTCTGCACCTGCGGGGATCAAGCCTGAGTGGTATTTCCTCTTCATGTTCCAGACTTTGAAGTACATTCCGGGGAAAGTCTTCGTATTCGATGGCGAGGTACTCGGTATCATGACTTTTGGACTTGGAGGACTGCTATGGCTGTTGGTTCCCTTCTGGGATCGCAAGAGCTCCCGGGGTGAGCGAAATCGACTTGTCAACTATGTTGGGCTCATTATCGTCATCTACATCATCATTCTCACAATCGTCGGGTGGATTGTATGAACCGAATCTTACGGATGATGATGTGCATTGCTCTCGTAGCCTTCGTCTCGGTGAATGCTCTGTGTGCTCAGGACAAATGTTTGGCGTGTCACGAGGCAACTGTCGGCGGCCAACCAGTTGAGTTGTTCAAGCACGATGTCCATCACGCAAAGGGAATCTCGTGTGCAGGTTGTCATGGCGGCGACTCAAAGACGGAGGATATGGATCAGGCGATGAACGCCAAGGCGGGATACATCGGGGTCCCGAAGGGAGATGATATTTCCAAGACATGTGCGAACTGCCATGCCAACGCGGAGAAAATGAAGCGTCTTGGCTCCAACCTGCCGGCGAATCAGTTTCAGAATCTGCAGGAAAGTGTTCACGGGAGGCTGTCGACCAATGGCAAAGAGCGTATCGTACAGTGCACCACCTGTCACAACGCTCATGGCAATGTGTCGGTGCACAATGCATCATCCCCGGTGTTCGCGCTCAATATCGTGAAGACGTGTACGAAGTGTCATGCTGATGCTGCTTTCATGCGAATGTACAATCCTTCGCTTCCAGTTGATCAGCTGGACAAATACCGCACGAGCGTTCACGGAATGCGTAACGCAAAAGGAGATGCGAAGGTCGCCCATTGCGCGAGCTGTCACGGGAGCCATGATATCCGCAATGCCAAAGACACAAAATCGAATGTGTATGCCGCCAACGTTCCATCGACGTGCGCTCATTGCCATAGCAATTCTGATTACATGAAAGAATACAAGATCCCAACGGACCAATTCGACAAGTTCTCGAGGAGTGTGCACGGGGTGGCCCTGTTGAAGAAACATGATCTCGGAGCGCCGGCCTGCAACAGCTGTCACGGAAACCATGCTGCCACACCTCCTGGTGTTTCGTCGGTCTCCAAAGTATGCGGAACGTGTCACGCGTTGAATGCCGATCTGTTTTCCACGAGTCCGCACAAGAAGGCGTTCGATGACCGGAAGTTGCCCGAGTGCGAGACATGTCACAGTAACCATGAGATCGTCATCGCCACGGAGAAACTGCTTGGTGTGACGAGTGAGGCGGTTTGTAGCCGCTGTCACAGCGAAGCGCAAAACACGAAAGGGTATGCTGCCGCGAAAGCGATGAGAAGTCTCATCGACACTCTCGAAAGCAACGAAAAGAAAGCTACGGAGTTGGTGAACGAAGCTGAGCAGAAGGGAATGGAAATCTCCGAAGCAAAATACAAGCTTCGGGATGCCCACCAGGCACGGCTCGAGTCGCGAACCATGGTCCATGCTTTCAATGAGGGGCGGTTCAGAGATGTTGCGTCAAAGGGTCTCGCGGTTTCGGCCTCCGTTTCCGAAGAGGCGACCAAAGCGTTGGACGAGTATGTTTTTCGTCGCCTGGGCCTCGGTTTCGCAACGCTCGCTATTACGATTCTAGCAATTTCGCTGTATGTTTTCATTCGTCGTATCGAACGTCGACAATCTAAGGGGGTTCAGTAGCTCCCATTTTTCAAATCCAAACCATCAGAGGAGGATGCTTATGCTCACTCGTTTTCTCACCCTGCTTTTGATTCTCGTGGTCGTTGTTGGGTTTTCGGCAGCGGCGGACGCCAACAAGTACGTCGGCGTCAAGACGTGCTCGATGTGCCATAAGGCTGACAAGACCGGCAATCAGTTCGCGATCTGGTCGAAGTCTGCCCATGCCACAGCATATAAGACATTGACTGGTGAAAAGGCGGCGGCGATTGCAAAAGAAAAGAACATTAAAAACGCCGCTGAAGCCAAGGAATGTCTCGATTGCCACGGCGCGGTCGATGCAAAGTTGGTTGGCTCGTACGATGTAAAAGATGGTGTCCAGTGCGAAACCTGCCATGGAGCAGGCTCGGCGTACAAGACCATGGCGCTGATGAAGGACAAGGCGAAGGCCATCGCTGCGGGCTTGCATGAATTCAAGGATGCAAAAGCGATCGAAGAATTCTGCAAGACATGTCACAATGACAAGAGCCCGACTCACAAAGAGTTCAAGTTCGATGAGTACTGGGCAAAGATCAAGCACACAGTGCCAAAGCCTTAAGCTCTGTAGTTTTCGTTTGAATTCTTTCGAAGCAGCACCAAGGAGGCGGCGCTGTAGCGGACGTTGCAGCGCCGTTTCTCCCTTCCGGAATTGTGAAGGGAAGGTTGTTGAATGGACCGGACCACCGCACAGAGATCCCTTGAAGTCTGGCTCTTCATCGCCATAGCTTCCACCATGAACGGCATGTTTCGCAGCCTGTTTCTCGTCCCCAGGTTGGGAGATCATATGGCGCACGTGCTGGGAGTTCTGATGCTGATAATAGTAGTCCTTCTCTCTTCATCAGTTTTGGTGAATAGGATTCTGAAAGAGTATGCCAACAGCGATTTGTTTCTCATCGGAATCCTTTGGGTCGTGCTGAGCGTAAGTGTCGATTTCATTTTTGAGTACTACTTTTTGAAAGTGCCCTGGACAGCAATTCTCCACGATTACAATCTGTTCTCTGGCAGGATCTGGATCTGTGTCCTGATGACAGAGTTCATTGGACCATGGTTCATGGCATCGAACAAGCAATAGTCTTCTGGGGTGAACTGTCCCGCTGACGAACCAAAAATCGGCAATACTGCACATTCATTCTGTCATCATATAGGACCTGTGATGTTATCATCATCACACTCTATTCATCGAATCTCTATGAAGAAACTCATCGCTCTCATTGTCCTCACCGTTCTATCCGTTACCGGCGTCTGTGCCCAGAGGTTGCAGGCACGTTTTGTCACCTCGGCGTACGCCTGGGAACGCCAGGACACGATCGGCAAATCCTCGCAGCATTTGTACGGGTATGAAACGATGCAGCTCTCTCTTTCCGGGGAACAGCTCTCTCTTCACACGTACCTTCAGGGTTTCAACGACTTCGCGGGCCCTCTGAGTAACAACCCCACGCTGCGGCTCTACAATCTTTATTTTAAGTGGGCGAACATCGGCAACATGGTCGATGTGAGTCTGGGACGTCAGGCTGTTTTTGCTGGAGCAGGGAACGGCACTATCGATGGCGGACTTGCATCGGTCAAGTTACTCGATTCCCGCATCAAGCTCACGGGCTACTATGGAGCTCTCCCCGCTGAGCGCTATGAAGCGAAGCTGATCGATAACACTGACAAGAACTGCATGGCAGGCGGGCAGTTCTCGGCGTCGCCTCTCGATTTTGCCCAGTTCTCCGTCAGCTACATGCAGAAGAACATAAAACCAGAGACGTACTTTGGAATTCGGCGGGATTCGTTGTTCAATCCTTTTACGGTTGAAATCAAACCGACAGCGACAGCAGAGGAATATGTCAGCGGTGATGTGGGCCTGGAATACAAGGACCATGTCTCCGGCTATTTTCGATATGACTATGACCTTCTTCTCAGCAAGAATTCGCGCTTTCAGTTCTTCACTCGCGTCAAACCCTTCCAGACTCTGGACATCAAGTTCCTACAGCCGCTAAGTCTGACCGGTGAATACCTCCAGCGTGAACCGCGGCTACTGTTCAATTCAATTTTCTCGGCCTTTGCGTTCAATACGCTGAAGGAATATGAAATCGGAGCTGAATATGCCATCGGCACTGAATGGCAGATGTTCGCCAAGTATGGTGCGGTGTCCTACAATGATGGCGACTCGCATCAGATGACCCTGGGCGTGAATGGAAACCACGTTTCCTTCAGTGTCACACGCGATGACGGCAACGGCGGCGAGTTGAACGCAGCATCGCTGAGTCTCGGTTATCCGTTTTTAGAGAACAAACTCACCCCGACGCTGATGCTCAGCTATGCGCACTACAAGCTGAGTGAGTATTCGAACAACCTTGATGATGCGTTAAGCCTCTCGGTGGGTGCCGTCTATCGGCCTATCCGTGTGCTCTCAGTTGACGCACAAGCGCAGTGGATCCAGAACCGAATCTACAACAACGACATGCGATTGTTCATCAGGGTCAGCTATCTCCTTAGTCAACAACTTGGAATCTTCTAACAAGAATTCTATTGTCATGGCAAATCACTCATTTCATCGGACCGTCAGACGGATTTCTTCGGGTTTTCTCCTCGGCATGGTCTGCATTCTCGCCTTCACTGTGATCAGTTTGTCGCGTGAGGTGAGTCAGTCGCAGGAGCAGCCGGGCACCGTCAAGTTCTCTCATCGATTTCACGTCAGGGATGCGGGTGTTGCTTGTGCCGACTGCCATACACTGGCGCCGACAAGTATGCTCGCCTCAGACACTCTTCTTGCGAAGCACGAACAGTGTCAGACTTGCCATGAAGAGCAGCTGAATACGAAGTGCGTCTTCTGCCACGCGAACGATGATCCATCGACCTATACAGCGACCGAGTTGCCGAAGCGAAACCTCATGTTCTCTCATGAGGCTCACGTGAAAGCCCAGAAACTTGAATGCGAGAAGTGTCATATGGGCGTGGACCAAGCCGAGATCGGGGTGTCAGTTCAAATTCCAGGCATGCCCACCTGCAACACGTGCCACAACGACGTCAAGGCATCGAATGCCTGCGAAGTGTGCCATGTGGACCTTGCTGCGCTTCGACCTCGGGAACACAATCGCACGGATTTCGTGCGTGAGCACAAGATTATCGCCCGCTCGTCCACCGCAACATGCGCGACCTGCCACACGCAGGAAACATGCGCTGACTGTCACAACGGTTCGGACCTTGTCAGAGTCGATCTTTCAGGAAAAGACCTCGCGTCTCCGCGATCGCCGCGCATTGCAGCGATCGATCGCGGCCAGGGAATGAAACTCACAAAAATGCATAACTTAAACTTCAAATTCACTCATGGTATTGCGGCCTCAAAGAAGGGCACTGAGTGTCAGACATGCCACGACCAACAGACCTTCTGCTCGACCTGTCACAGCGCTGGCGGTAATGTGAATCAGACGAAACTCGTGCCCCAGTCGCATCAGCAGGCGGGATTCATTACGTTTGGAGTGGGAAGCGGTGGCGGGTTGCACGCGAAGCTGGCAAAGCGAGACATTGAGAACTGCGCGGCATGCCATGATACCCAGGGGGCCGACCCTGCTTGCATTCAATGCCACCTGGACTCTGATGGAATTAAGGGAACGAACCCGAGGACCCATGAGCCGGGATTTATGAGTGGCGAACATGGCTCCTGGCATACTGATCCGGGTGCGACGTGCTACGTCTGCCATACCGACGCCAATGCGCGGGTGGGTGGGGTCAAAGGGCAAAAGTTCTGCGGCTACTGTCATAAGTGAACGAAGAGACCATGAGAACAAATCAAACACTGTCTGTTGCACTCGCTTCGCTCCTGCTGCTCGTGGCTTCACTGCTCACCTCATGCAGCGAACTAAAAACGAACCTGCCGTCTGCGACATCGAACAGTCTTCAGGTGCACGACGATAACTGGGACAACAATGCTGCCTCGGCCTCCTTCCATGGAGCCTATCTCAAATCGATTGGCTTGCAGATGAATGAATGCAAGACATGCCATGGCTCGACCTACACAGGTGGAACGAGCGGAAAATCCTGCTTCAGGTGTCACCCCTCGTATCCGCACGCGACCGGTTTTGCCAATGGGATATCCCACGGCACGTTCCTCTACAACCTGAACTATCCGCTGGCATCCTGCCAGATGTGCCACGGGTCGACGTACACAGGAGGAACAAGCGGAAAGTCGTGCTTCAAGTGTCACTCCTCATATCCGCACGCGGCCGATTTTGCCAAGGGGACAGGCCACGGCACGTACCTCTACAACCTGGGCTATCCGCTGGCATCCTGCCAGACGTGCCACGGGGCGACGTACGCAGGGGATGCAATTACGAACGTAACATGTATGCGATCGGGTTGTCACGCAGATGCTTCCAACGCGCCACGATCACCGGAATCGTGCAACACCTGTCACGGCGATTTTTCGGCTCCGGCAAGCAACTCACTGGCTAGTGCTCCCCCCAAGAGCGTTATGGGCGAGACCGCAACAACAGTTCGGGGGGTTGGTGCTCATCAGAAACATTTGGTGACAAATACGGTTGGCGTTGCAGTGAAATGCCAGGAGTGCCACACCGTTCCGACTCAACTCTCCTCCCCGGGGCACATTGGGACGCCGTTGCCAGCAGAAGTAGTTTTCAATGACCAACTTGCTCATCTGCCAACGGGCGGCGGGACACTCGTTCCAAAGCCTTCCTACGATCCATCCACGCTCAAGTGCAACAACACCTACTGTCACGGAAACTGGAAACTGAGCAAAGCGACGTCGAATTCAACCTCTCAGTTTGCCTACACAGATACTGTGATGGTCGGATTGAATTACTCGCCCACCTGGACGAATGGTACTGCTGATGGTTCATGCGGCAGTTGCCATGGGTTGCCTCCCAAAGGACACATTGCCTTGGCGTTATCGACATGCGGCAGCTGTCATTTTGGGATCGTCAGCACCGATGGCAAAATCATCGACAAAGCAAAACACATCAACGGAAAAGTCAACGTCTTTGATCAGGAGTATTCATTCTGACCAGAGTAGAAATTCCGGTGACTCAATTCGAACCATGCATTGAAAGGGAGGAGCAGAGGAGAATATGGTAGGGGTAATTATTGTCTGGATTGCATTTGCTGCGGCATTAGTTTCTGCATTTTCATTCTACTGGAGCGCAACGAAAAACACACGGTTTCTGGCTCTTGCCCGAAACAGCTTCGGGATCATGGCTCTCAGCGTTCTCGCGGCTTCAATCCTTTTGTTGGTCTATATCCTGATGCACCGGTTCGAATTTGCCTACGTATGGGAATACAGCTCCCGCTCGCTTCCTCTTGATCTGCTCGTGACGACGTTCTGGGCCGGCCAAGATGGAAGCTTCATGCTTTGGGCGCTGTGCGGATCTGTCATTGGCTTGTTCTTGATGGCATACACACGTCGAAAAGGGTTGGAGGCGGAGACGATGGCTTTCTATGCCATCGTCCAGACTTTTCTCTTATTGTTGCTCACACTCAAATCGCCCTTTGCGTACATCTGGCACGCGTATCCCAACGACGTCACGGTCGGTACCATTCCGACCGACGGTCGCGGGTTGAATCCGCTCCTCCAGAATTTCTGGATGATCGCACATCCACCCATGCTGTTTGCTGGCTTTGCTGCAATGGCGGTTCCGTTCGTCTTCGCTATGGCAGCCCTGTGGCGCAAAGCGTATCAGGAGTGGATCCCGTATGCTCTTCCCTGGGTTATCGGCGGCACCGTCGCACTCGGCACTGGTATTATGATGGGCGGCTACTGGGCATACGGCGTCTTAGGTTGGGGAGGATGGTGGGGTTGGGATCCTGTCGAGAATTCTTCTCTCGTGCCATGGATCATTGGGGTCATTCTCATTCATACGATGCTCATTCAACGAAGAACGGGCGGTCTGGCGAGAATGAATTTCTTCCTCGGGATCAGCGCGTTCGTTCTCGTTGTTTACAGCACGTTCCTGACGCGCAGTGGCATCCTCGGTTCATCCTCTGTCCACTCTTTTGTGAATCCTGGAGGATGGGTGTATGCGTGCCTGGTCCTTTGGATTCTGTCATTGGTCATTCTGGGAATCTCGATGCTCGGCGTACGGTGGAAGGATCTGAGAGCACTTGCCGTTCGCTCGATGTTCTTCACCCGCGAATCGTTTCTCGGGATCAGCTCCGCCGTGATGGGTGCGATTGCTCTGGTGATCCTGTTCGGAACAAGCTACCTTCTGTTCCCTCAGGCAACACTGGAGAGGACCTTTTACGACAACACGAATCTTCCAATAGCCATCGGCATGATGTTTCTGCTGGGCCTTAGCCTTGGGCTGCAATGGAAAGAAGAGTCTAAAGCCACCTTGCTGAAAAACTCTGCGGTTTCGTTTGTGCTCGCTGTGATTGGTATGGCCGTCCTCGTTGTTTTCGGACTCCGCAATATCATGATGGGTCTCCTTGCGTTCGCATCTTTGTTCGCATTCTTCGTGAATGCCATCAGGATGATCACTCTGGCAAAGGAAAATGTCCGGTATACGGGTGGGACGATATCGCATATTGGCCTTGCGCTTCTCTTCCTTGGTATCATTGGTTCTGGCCACTATGGCGAGAAACAAACTGCCTCTCTACCATTGAACGGACCACAGGAAGTTCTCGGCCATCAATTGACCTACACCGGGTCGAAGCAGATGCAGGATGGCAAATGGTACTTCTCGATCAAGGTGGCGAAAGAAGGGACTCAGTTCATGCTTGAGCCTGTCATGTTCCAAAGCGACTACAACAACAGCCTGATGCGAAATCCCGACTATGCGGCATTTCTCACAAGAGATTTCTACATCGAGCCCGTATCCCTCGAAGAAGTCGCATCGCCTAACGGAGCTCCAGGGAGCGGGAACACGCTTCAGATGAAGAAAGGGGAATCAAAACCCCTCGGTGATGCGACAGTGACGTTTCTTCGCTTTGACACCAACCATAAAGGGATGGAAGCGACGATGGGAGCCGGCAGCTTTCCGGTCGGAGCTGTGCTTCAAGTGAAGCGGGGCTCGAGAACAGAAGAGGTCACCCCGGTGACCGTCTATCGCGGGGCGGAAAAGCCGGATATCAGGAAAGCAACAACAAAGGACGGCGCTGTCGGTTTCGAGCTGATCGCGATGAACATCGGAACGCAGTCGATCCCTTCCACGATTGACCTGAGCGTTACGGGAAGCGCTGTTCCTTCACCGACGGTGTTCAAATCTCAACTGCTTGTCGTCGAAGCAAGTTTGAAACCGTTCATGAGTGTTGTGTGGGCCGGAGCGGTGTTCATTCTTCTTGGATTGATCGTCTCATTGACGACAAAATTCGACGGAAAGGTACAGCGATAGTCCTTAGCGGGAGAGGAAGGATCTCTCAAACGACCGATCGAGAGTGTTCATGACATCCGAGGTCGGGCGTACAACGAAAATGCCCGCTGCAGTGAACTGCACGGGCATTCGTAGTTCCACCAACGACTGATCTATTCCTGATTCTTGCCGGAGGGCCCCTTGTCAGGTACGGCGAAAAGTTTCAAACCCCGGAGGCCCTCATTGTACATCTCGTCTCGCAAGTTGAGGAGTTTCCTCAGAGTGTCTGACATCCGATCGACATTGTCCTGGATCTCTTTGACCTGTGCTTTGATCAGTGGGTCCGTAAGCTCTGGTGAGGAGGTAAGCTTGCTCAATGTCAGATCAATGATCGCCATCGGGTTGTTCAGCTCGTGATGAACTGTGCGTATGATCGTCGTGATGGCATCCATCCTCTGTCGCACAATCTCGTTCCGTGCCATCGCCCTCTGATATTCCTTCTTCTCAAGTCCAGCGAGGATTGCCTTCTCGAGCACATACGCATTCGTCAGCTCCTCCTTTGTCAGATAGTCATCAGCCCCCAGCTTGAAAACATCATGGACGATCTTGTAATCCTGGCTTGAGGAGATTACGATCACGACGGTCTCCTGGTCTCGTGTCCTGAGCGCGCGAAGAAACTCGCCGCCGGTAATTCCCGGCAAATAGAAATCGAGCAGGATGACGTCAAACGTCCCGGCCTTTTTCACAGACTCAAGCGCATCTTCGGCGGAAGTGACACTCTTGATTTTGTAATTATATTCCAGAGATCGTTTGAGGATGTGTTGATACGAAGCGGCTACAGCAGCATCATCCTCGACGATCAGGATATTTCGTGACACCATAGAGTTCTCCTTGGTACCATTGAACCCAATTGGGGGAGAGGCTCTTCAGGTGGCGGTCTCTACCCCAGTAAAGCGTACGAACACAAGATAATGGTATGTTAGACCGAAATGCAAGATGGCGGCCACCTCAAAGTGACCGGACGCACAGGACCTGTGTATCGATGCATGCTCAACGTAGGCCAAAGCGGGCATATTTGGCCTGACCCATTTTGGCAACATGCTGACCTTGGTTTCTAGGTTTAGGAAGTGTGCCCACTGCGTTCCTATTGGTGGGAAAGCTCCATCGGCGTCTGTCGAGATTCCCGCACAACATGGCTGCGGGCTGATACATCCCAGTCGGCACGGTTTTTGACCCCCTTGTGATAGTCCTTCGGCAATCGATAGAAAGAGTTACTTGCCGTCTCAGCTGGTGTTCTGTTGCCCTTGCAGATGTGATCCTCAAGACCTTGAATACCTTTCAACCATCAATCACCTTCTAGCAGGAACGCTATGAACATAGGCATCCTTAAAGAAGAACCTTCGATCGAACGACGTGTGGCTCTTTCACCAGACGGGGTCGAGGTCCTCAAGTCCGAAGGACATGCTATCTTCGTATTGCATCAGAGCGGCGCAGGAGTCCTTCTCCGTGATGAGGACTATCAAATGGCTGGGGCGACGATCTCCTACAGTCCAGAGGAGATCATCAATCGATCTGACATCATCCTCAAGGTGTCACCACCGACGGACGGGGAACTTGAAGTGTTGAGGGAAGGACAGACCTTCTTCTCGTTCCTCCATCTGGCCGTCTCGCGGCGCAAAGTGCTCGAGAGAATACTGGACAAGAAAGCAACAGCAATTGCATTTGAGCTGATCGAGAATGAGAGGGGAGACCTCGAAGTTCTTCAAGTGATGAGTGAGATCGCCGGACAAATAGCGATCCAGGTAGGGGCTCATTTTCTTCACGCGGATCGCGGCGGGCGAGGCACACTCCTCGGGAGTATTCCCGGAATCCCTCCCGCCAATGTCGTCATTCTCGGAGCCGGCGCGGTTGGCAGAACGGCCGCAAGAGTGGCAATCGGCATGGGAGCAAATGTCACCGTGCTGGACAAAGACCTCAATCGATTGCGGGAGATGGAGCATCTCTTCCAATGGAAGATCACTACGGGCGTAGCGACGAGCTATCACATTGCCCGAGCGGCCCGCTTTGCAGATGTGATGATCGGTGCAGTCTTGCTCAAAGCAGAAAAAGCTCCTCATCTTATCACTGAAGCGATGGTGAAAGAGATGAAACCCGGCTCGGTCATCATTGACGCCTCCATTGATCAGGGCGGGTGTGTTGAGACCAGTCGGCCAACCACGATTGATGACCCGGTTTTCGTTTCCCACGGTGTTGTTCATTACTGTGTCCCGAATATGCCAGCTGTTGTGGCGCGCACGTCGACAACTGCGTTGACAAATGCCCTGCTACCGTACATTCAGGAAGTGGGTGAAGTTGGGGTTGTGAACGCATTGATGAAAAATCCGGCCCTGGCAAAGGGAGTGTGCGCTCATCAAGGGTTCTGCACAAATGAAGTGATCGCTCGTATCTTTGATTTCAAGCCGAAGTCCATTAATCTCCTTATCAACAATCCTGCTACAGGAACTAAGATTTGAGCGTGCATTATGAGCTGGTTAGATCAATACAAACCCAAGGTCGTTTCTCTCGCGGAAGCTGTTTCGGTCGTTAAGTCTAACGATCGCATTTTCATCAGTGGAAATGCGGCAACTCCCACACTCCTTGCGGGAGGTTTGGCGCAACGAAAGGACGATCTCCGCAACGTTGAGGTAAATCACATCCTCGTGCTGGGTGAAGATCCGCTTTCCAAGCCTGGGATGGAGCAACATTTTCGACACAACTCACTCTTCGTCGGCGCGGCTGATCGTGAGGCGATCGCCGATGGTCGATCCGACTACGTTCCCGTCCACCTGTCAGAAATTCCCAGCTTGTTCACCGACCGGGTCATCCCGATCGATGTCGCGCTCGTGCACCTTTCCCCGCCCGACGAGCATGGATTTATGAGTTTCGGGGTAGAGTGCGCCGCTTCAAAGGCGGCTGCGGAAAGCGCAACCATCGTCGTTGCGCAGGTGAATGATCGAATGCCCAGGACATTGGGGGATGTGTTCATTCACTTTTCGAGAGTCCACAAAGTGGTTGAATGCTCTGAACCGCTGAAGACCCTGAAGGAAGGGGGATCGTCGGAACTCGAACAGAAGATAGCTTCCCATATTGCAGGTCTGGTCGAAGACGGCTCCACGCTCCAACTCGGGATTGGCGGTATTCCTGACGCTGTGCTATCACTTCTGGATGGGAAGAAGGACCTCGGTATTCACACGGAAATGGTATCCGATGGGGTCGTCAAAGCTATCGATCGGGGGATCATCACCAACCAGAAGAAAACCTTGCACCCGGGCAAGGTGGTGGCGACATTTGTGCTTGGGTCTGAGAAGTTGTATGAATACGTTCACAACAATCCGCTGTTCGAAATGCGTCAGTGCAACTATACAAACAATCCGTTCATTGTCTCCCAAAACGTGAAGATGGTTGCCATCAATTCCGCGATCGAGGTCGACATCACCGGCCAAGTGTGTTCCGACTCGATCGGGAGCCGAATCTACAGCGGCTTTGGTGGCCAGGTGGATTTCATTCGCGGGGCGGGATATTCCAAAGGCGGAAAACCGATCATCGCTCTATCGTCAACTGCAAAGAACGGTGAAATGTCCCGCATCGTCCCTCAACTGAAACCCGGTGCCGGTGTGGTTACTACGCGGGCTGACGTTCACTATGTGGTGACGGAATTTGGCGTAGCCTTTTTGCACGGCAAGAACCTGCGGCAGCGGGCTGAGGCGTTGATTGCCATCTCGCATCCGAAATTCCATTCGGAGCTTGAGCGGGTACTTCGGCGGCCGGAACGGAAAGAACTCCGTTCTGAAGTGGCGGCTGTCTCATAGAAGAGTGATCCGGAGTGCGAGTTCGGAGGCGTGAGGTCCGAGACGGTGAGCCTGGTCTGCTTGGTGCAGGTGAGTATCGTGAGAACAGAAAGTCCGGTGTAC
>JBGPAN010000030.1:0-16259 GCA_041480785.1 Bacteroidota bacterium
ATGACAAGCTTCTTGCGGCGAGGAGCTTCGATCCCGAGAAGCAGCAACGGAAACTCCACGTTTTCGAACACCGTGTAGACAGGAAGCAGATTGTATGTCTGGAAAATGAATCCGATGTGGTTATTGCGCAATCGAGCAGCTTCTTTGTGCGAAAGCGATTCTATTCTTTGCCCGAGTACTTCAGCGCTGCCGCTGGTCGGGGCGTCAAGAGAGCCGATGATGTTCAACAACGTGGTCTTGCCCGACCCGCTCGGACCGACCAGCCCGAGGAATTCGCCCTTCGCGACTGAAAGATCAATGTGATTCAACGCCTTTAAAGTGGTCAGCCCCAGCGGATAGGTTTTGTCCAGGTTCTCCGTCCTAATCAATACTGAATTCTGCCTATCCGAGTTCGTCGATATTGTTTGGGATTTCATTCCTTTTCCTTTGAGGAGAGAATGGTCGTTTCTCTAGTGATTGAAGACGATCATGAGCCGAATTCCAGTCCCTGCGAACGGATTGCTGCCGGTTTGCCCCGAGGTATTCAAAGCTTGCGTTTCATAGAGTCGGATGTTTTCGGGATTCCAGAATCCGAGGAGATAGATCATCCAATTGTCATAGGTTCTCTGCCAGCTGATCAGCCGGTACCATTCTCGACTTGACCAGTCGCGGTAGAAAATACCAGATATCCGGTCAACGAGATCCAGCGGATAATTCAAGGAGAGAGCAGAGAATCCAAGACCGCTTGCCGAGGTGAAGGGCATGTCCGGATTTTCGGACCGGAAATATTCAGTTAGAGCGGTCAGTCCATTGCCAATATCGAACGTGTAGTCAGCTCCCAGTGTCCACTGTCGCTGATATTTCAGACCGGGAAGATCAGTGTGATCATGAATAAGCGCAGCTTCAAACCACACTCCGATACCAAGGTCCCACTTTCCGTCAAATGCGAATCGGTCTTCCGGCACATGCATATCCACGGAGATATTTGAAATCCAAATGAGGCTGGTGAAGTCTGCGTAACGATGATGATACGTGACACCGAGTTCGCCTGTCGAAAGTGGGGTTTGTACTCTTCCGCCGTATTCTACGCTTTTCTTGGTCGTGGGGACGATCTCCCATCCCTTCGTCTCGTCGTTGCCGTAAAGTCCCCAAAGCCAGATGTTGGCATTGTCGAGGAAATAGTACCGGACAAGCAAACCGTAGACACCATCGGTCAATTGCAGAGGATCCCGGGGATCAACTTTGTCGAACCACATCAGGGGCCTGAAGAGAGACGCGGAACCGAAATTCAGTTTTTGGAGGCCAGCGCGGATTTCGAGTTTGTCCGAGGCGAGGCGCATCCAGGCGCGATACAGTTTCGCTGTCCCCTCATAAAGCGCGGGTTGGTTCTTCTCGAAGCTTCCTGTGGCATAGCTGTCCAACGACAAATCGAGGTCCGCGGTGAGGCCGCTGCCAATCGTTTCCGCAGCGGACAACTCCGGCAAGTAGCGAAGACCTGCCTGGGAGAGGGGGGCTTCTTCAGGATGAGAAGTGATCCATGCGGAGGCCTGACCATGTACCGACCATGTCTGTCCGTGTCCCGTGGAAAGCACCCCGCACATGAGGGCAAGGAAAGTGGTGTATGTTACCAGTGATCTCACAGTTGCATATTCCGGTTGAATCCCTGCGACGAGAAGTGCAGCCTTTCTATTTCCGGCGTTTCCATCTCGAGAGTAGGATCTCGACAAGGTGGTCTTTGATCGCATCAATAGGGAACAAATCAGGTGCGACAGTATAGTTTGCTGTGATGCCGTCGAAAAGAACAGCCAGCAGATAACAGTCGAGGTCCGGTGTCTTCGACCCTAGCTGCACGAGCAGCGTGCGCATTCTTCCGAGATAGATCTCGAGATACTGTTTGCCTTTTCTTTTCACAAGTTTCCGATAGCCGTCGTCGAGATTCAATCGAAGCGAAAGCCGCGCCAGCAGGGGCTCACTTTTCAAGAGTCGTATCCAACTATCGACAAGGGACGTCAGTTTTTCATTTGGTGACCGACCATCATCGATGTCACTCGTCTTGGGCAAGAGACGGTCAATTTCTTCGTCGATGATGGCTTTCAGGATCTCCTGTTTCGTTGAAAAATGAGCGAAGATAAGCCCCTTGGATACTCTGGCCTTCTTAGCGATCTCATCTGTTTTGGTCGCGGAATAGCCTTTCTTCGCAAACAGCTCCAGCGCCGCCGAAACGATGGCACTTCGGCTTTCCGCTTTCATTTGTTCGGACAACTCTCTTGATCGTGGCGACACGATGGCCTCGGATTGTTTGACTGACTATTTAGTCAATGATAAAGAAGAAAGGAAGAAAAGTCAACCTCTCTGGCGATTGTCGCGCAGGGAGATACGGCTGATGCTTGGAGTCATCTCTCAAATTCGGGAAGCTTCAATGCTTGACGTCTGTCGGCTCCCATCCGGCGAATGCTGAAGGATAGACGGAGAGATGGTAACCTTAACTGGAACGGATTCAGGGACGATTCTCGCGAGGTCATCAGGTTTTGCTCTCTCATCAATGTAAAACCACCATGACAATTCCTTCCGCGAGATCCCATTTGCCCCTCACATGCTCATTCTTCAGGTTGACAATGACTCACTGATATCATATTTTGGATTGGAATTTGCTCCAAGAAAGTGGTGGAACAGACCTCAGGACAACTGCGTTTGCCATGCGCTACATTGATGAATATCGCGACCAGGCAACGGCTCGTAACTATGCCAAATTGATTCGGCAAGCGACGACACGTCCATGGCGGATCATGGAGATTTGCGGTGGGCAGACCCATACGATTGTGAAGTTCGGCATTGAAGAACTGCTCCCCCCCGAAATCACGCTTATCCATGGCCCGGGATGTCCTGTCTGCGTGACGCCTCTCGAGATCATCGACAAAGCCATCAATATCGCCTCCAGGCCGGACGTGATTTTCACCTCGTTTGGCGATATGCTTCGGGTGCCCGGGTCGAAAAAGGACCTGCTGAGCGTCAAGGCTGAGGGTGGGGATATCCGTATCGTGTACTCGCCGCTGGATGCCGTGAAGGTAGCACAGCAGAACCCCGGCAAGAAAGTTGTCTTCCTCGCCGTCGGCTTCGAGACGACGGCTCCAGCGAACGCAATGTCCGTGTTCCAGGCGAAGAGATTGGGCCTGAGCAATTTCTCGATCCTCTGTTCTCATGTCCTCGTGCCTCCTGCGATGGAGGCACTTCTCTCGTCGCCGTCGAACCTCATCCAGGGTTTTTTGGCTGCGGGCCATGTTTGCACGGTCATGGGGTATGAAGAGTACATCCCGATTGCGGCGAAGTACAAGGTCCCGATCGTCGTGACAGGATTTGAGCCTGTTGATATATTGCAGGGTATCTACATGACGGTCAAGCAATTGGAAGAGGGGCGAGTTGAAGTGGAGAACCAGTATGCGCGGTCTGTGAGGCGGGAAGGAAATTTGCCGGCGAGGAAGCTCCTCTCTGAGGTTTTTGAGACGATTGATCGAAAGTGGAGGGGGATAGGGACGATTCCATCCAGCGGCTACGGTCTTGCCAGTTCGTTCTCCGCATTCGATGCAGAAAAGGTGTTCAATGTTGTTGGGCTTCAAGCAGACGAATCGCCTCTCTGCATCGCGGGACAGGTACTGCAGGGACTCAAGAAGCCTCACGAATGTAGCGCCTTCGGCAAAGAATGTACGCCGGAGCGTCCGCTCGGTGCTCCGATGGTCTCATCGGAAGGAGCTTGTGCGGCGTACTATCATTTTGGGCGCTCACGGTTGCACGGTTCGTAAGATACAAGCTGTTGCGGTAAGACATTGATCGCTTGAACCATCTTATAGGGAGGTGGGTTATGAACATATTTCGATCGGTTGTATTCGTCGGCTTGGTCCTCGCGGCGATGACGAGCCTCGTGCTCAGCCAACCCGGTCCTCTGAAAGGATCCTCGTCGTTAGAAGTCAATATCGGACTCTGGAATGAAGCCCAGGTAGGTCAGCAAATATCCGTGAGTGGAATCAAGCAGTCAGCAAAAGCGAGCGGTTTTGTTGGCGGTGTGGGCTACAGCTACTGGATGAGAGAGTACCTTGCAGTCACCGTTGGGGCGTCCATGCTTTCCGGCGAAGCGTCCTCGACGATCTCGCTCTCGAATATTCAACAGCGCGCGAATTCCGTCGTATCAGTTCTGATTGGGATGAAATACTTTCTTCCTCAACCCGAGTTGGACGATCGCGTCCGCCCCTACGTTGCCTTGGGGATAGGATCGTACATCGGTTCTGAGGCAGAGAGCTCGCTGTTCTCCCAGTCTGCCCATTCTGAATCCGTGTTTGGAGGGCGCCTGGGTGTTGGTCTTGACGCCTTGCTTGGAAGTTGGTTCAAACTCGGTGCAAATATCGGCTATAACATCATGGGCGATTTCAAAGCGCCCGTTGGAGCACGGACAAATTTCAACGGCTACGACATGTCTTTCGGATTCGGATTTGTTTTCTAGCTGTTCTTTGACACCGGCGAATGCAAACAACCCCTGAGCAAAGCAACACTCCACGGCAGAGAGTCCGGGATGCCATGGATCTGAAATGTCCGGATCGTGTCCCGCTCATGTGCCAACTCAGCATTGGGCACATGCTTCTGCAGCTCAATGTCTCTCCGCTTGAGTTCTGGCATGACCTCAACGTTTTTGCCGAGGGACTCATCGAACTCCGTGAGATCTATGATTTCGACGGGGTCCTTGTGAGTCTTCATGGACATGATCCTGACTGGAGAATGAAAATCCAATCCCGGTCGGTGATTGCCGCATCGGAGGAAATAGTCTGGCAAAATGGTGAGCGACTTCGCTACCTGCCGGACGATCTGCCTCAACCGCTGAATCAAGAGAACCGGCATCCGATCCTCAGCGAAATCGACGAGAGGGAGTTACCCGCGACGCTTGGGTACATTCCGGTGTCGCAGGGACTGAGATTCGCAATTGATCCATTGCACCGATTTGATGTGTTCCGACAGATTCGATCGACTATCGGTGAATCGCATTCAGTGCACGGGGAAATCACCTCGCCCTTTGACTACTTCCTTGATCTGTTTGGATATCAGGAGGGGCTGCTCGGCCTTCTGAGTGAACCCGACAAATCCAAAGGTGTGCTGGCACATTTTGCATCTCTCGTGAAACGGTTGGCCATTGACATGTGTGATGAAGGAGTGGATGCAATCAAAGTGTCCTCGCCATTTGCTGGTGCAGGTTTTATTTCGACAGACGCCTATCGCGAATTCGTTCTTCCCTATGAGTCCGAGATCGCACAGGAGGTAAGAGCGAGGGGAGTACACGTCTATACTCACACGTGCGGGGCGGTGTCGGACCGACTTGAAATGATGTTCGATGTCGGTGTGAGTGGAATCGAATGCCTTGATCCTCCACCGCTCGGAGATGTTGAGCTCGATGATGCAAAACGGCGGACGAAGGGACGCGGCTTCATCAAAGGGAATATTGACTCAGTCAATACGCTCCTGTATGGCGAACCCGGTGAGATTCTTGCCGACGCGCGGCGCCGACTGGAAGTGGGGAAAGAGGGTGGCGGCTTTATTCTGAGCACTGCATGTTCGGTCGCCCCGAGGGTCGATCGTTCAAAGCTGCTGCTACTTCGCGAGGCGGTTGATACCTGGGGATAAGCAAGCCCACGGGCTGGTTTTGCCCGTCGAAATTTTGTACTCGATCATCAGTCCTCTATGGCCCATCTCACTACGACAGGAATGACTTGCCGTCACGCTCTGATTACGGAACACTATGCCTGCGAAAAAGAAGATAGCGAATACAGAACAACCGCTGCCATTGTTTTGTGATTTCAGCTGCCCCCACGCGGATTTCAGCAAGGATGTGTCTGGTGCTTGCCGTCGCGAACAAGTAGTGTACTGCAAATTGATCAAGATGCACAACAACAAGCACAATCAGTGTCTTGCCAAAGAAAATGGTAGTGCCAGCCGCTAAACAACCGGTTGTGGTTTGAGTGGCTTCAAGTCCTTCGCGTAGACAATGGCTGAACCTGACCGAAGAAGTTGCACGTCACTCGTTCATTCAGTCGATCGAACAATCTGGGATGTCGACAAAGCTCTGTCCAAAAATAATCCTTGAAGGAACTCGGCTCACGCTGAAGACGGAGATCGCGTTCGCGTTGAATGAGCACCCCCGAGTCGTTGGGCCAAGAAAGTACCGCTATCATTCCCCACTTATCTCAGCTGAATGGTGTGCGTTCACCAACTACCCTTGGGGAAGAGGGCTCATCAATTTCGAACCGCACGAAGAGGCTCTTGCTTTGGAGGCTTACCGTACCTGGCTTCGCCTCTTCGAGCTTCTTCGGTACTACTCCTGGATCATCGACCGGTTCCATCTTTCGACGAAGTTGTATCAGATGAATGCAAACGGTCGAGAGTATGATTTCCGATGGCTGGAAGAGCGGCTGGTCGAGCTAGGATTTCGCCTCGTGTTCTGTTTTCGGGAACCTGAATCCTTCGTCGCAGCTCGTGAGGAACGTCTCCAGGTTTCTGGCAAGGCATCACAGTATGACGATCTGGACATATTCGTTCGTGAGCAGGAGCGTATGGCGCGACTCGTCGAGCAGTCCATGCTTCCCAAGATAACCCTGGATGTTTCTCATAATAGTGTCCCTCTCGCTGCCGAGTCGATTGCAGACTGGCTTGAAGCGACAGGCGGATTGTATATGCCGTAGATAAGTCATCAACGAGAGTCAACAACCAGAATATCATGAGCGAACATGCATATATTGCACTCGATCTAGGCGCTGAGTCGGGACGGGCAATTCTCGGTTCACTGCAGGGCGACAGACTTCGTATCGAGGAGAAAGCTCGGTTCTCCAATGAAACGCAGAAAATTGGTGGTCATTTCTACTGGGACATCGATGGGCTCTTCTCCAATATCAAGAATGGCATGCGATCGTGTGCCCAGGCTGACATTCGTCCGGAAAGCGCGGCGGTTGATACTTGGGGTGTTGATTTCGGCTTGCTGGGCCGAGACGGCGCGCTGCTGGACCGCCCATATTCCTATCGAGACCATCGGACTGATGGGATGATGGAGCGGTTCTTCGAAGTCGTGTCCCGACAACGTGTGTACGATCTGACGGGCATCCAGTTCATGCAACTCAATTCGTTGTTCCAGCTGTATGCGGCGGTGTTGGAAGAGCCAGGCTTGTTCAAGCGAGCGTCTCGTCTGTTGTTTATGCCCGACATTTTCAACTATCTTCTCACCGGAGAGACGAAGAGCGAGTTCACTGTCGCTACAACGTCTCAGATCTTCAATCCGAGAAAAATGGATTGGGATCTCGAGTTGCTCCTGGCGCTCGGTATTCCCCGATCAGTGATGCAGGAGATCGTGCAGCCTGGGACCCCCTTGGGACCGCTCAAACAATCGATCGCCCAGGAAACAGGTCTCGGGGAAATTGATGTCACTGCAGTGGCATCCCATGACACAGGTTCAGCAATTGCCGCAATACCAGCCGAGGGGGAGGATTGGGCGTACATCAGTTCCGGAACATGGTCTCTGATGGGAGTTGAAATCGGAGTTCCCATTGTCACGGAAGATGCTTTGAACGCAAACTTCACCAACGAAGGAGGCGTCGAAGGGACCTTCCGTTTTCTCAAGAACATCATGGGGCTCTGGTTGCTCCAGCAATGCAGGAAAGAGTGGTCGTCGTCGACGCAATACACGTATGATGATTTGATGCGACTTACCGGAGATGCAAAGCCATTCCGTTCTCTGATCGATCCAGATTACACGGACTTCTTCAACCCCGAGAGCATGCCAAAATCTATTCAGGCATACTGCAACAAGACGGGGCAGTCCAGTCCGGACAATGCAGCGGCATTTGTTCGCTGCATTTTGGAGAGTCTAGCGCTTAAGTACCGGGCAACGCTTGAAAAACTGCGCCAGCTAACGGGACGCAGGATTTCGAGGGTTCATGTCATCGGAGGTGGTTCTCAAAACCGACTGCTTTGTCAGTATGCGGCGAACGCGATGGGTGTCCAGGTGGTCGCGGGACCAGTGGAGGCGACAGCAATCGGAAACATTATGATGCAAGCTCATGCTCTGGGCCACGTTGGGTCGCTTGCCGAAATCCGAACTATCGTGAGTCAGTCATTTCAGCCCGTAAGGTACGAACCGAAAGATCAAGATGTTTGGAATTCTGCATATGAAGGATTCAGCACGTTAACTTCCATGAATCAATGAACGTTCGAAGGGAATAGAAAACCAATGTCAGACGAGAAAAACATTCGGCACGCGTACGAAGTTGCGCGAGAGCGCTACAGTGCTTTTGGCGTGGATACGGAAAGCGCTCTCAAAACGCTTCTTGGTGTCCCGCTGTCGCTCCATTGTTGGCAGGGAGATGACGTCGGAGGGTTCGAAAAACCTGCAGCGACACTTTCCGGAGGCGGCATCCAGGTGACAGGGAATTATCCAGGCAAAGCTCGTTCCATCGATGAACTGAGAAAAGATCTGGAACAAGCCTATCACTTGATCCCAGGCCGTCATCGGTTGAATCTCCATGCGATCTATGGAGAATTCGGAGGGAAACTTGTGGATCGGGATCAGATCACTCCAGAGCATTTTCGTGGTTGGATCGATTGGGTGAAGCAGCATCAGTTGAAGCTCGATTTCAATGCGACGTATTTCTCTCATCCTAAAGCGGATTCAGGCTTCACCTTGAGCAATTCGGATCGAGGCATACGCGAATTCTGGATTGAGCACGGAAAACGGTGTAGGGAGATCAGCGCCGCGATAGGCAGGGCATTGGGTGATCCGTGCGTTCACAATCTCTGGATCCCCGACGGGTCGAAAGACATCCCCGTTGATCGATGGTCCCCACGCGAGTTTCTGCGGCAATCGCTCGATGAGATCTATGAGACATCCTACCCGATGAGCGAAATGAGGGACGCGGTCGAAAGCAAGCTATTTGGCATTGGCAGCGAGGCGTATGTCGTAGGCTCGCATGAATTCTACCTAGGTTACGCTCTTTCCAGAAAGAAAATGGTGTGCCTGGACATGGGACACTTCCATCCCACGGAGCTGGTGGCCGACAAAATCTCTGCCCTTTTGCTGTTCTTCGATGAAATTTTGCTTCACGTCAGTCGTGGTGTCCGATGGGACAGTGATCATGTCGTCATTCTGAATGAAGATGTGAGAAATCTGGCGGAGGAAATTGTGCGGTCAAAAGCCTTGAATCGAGTGCGCATTGCGCTCGATTATTTTGACGCCAGCCTGAATAGAATCGGCGCCTGGGTTCTTGGCGCACGATCCACGCAGAAGGCCCTCCTCGCAGCACTCCTCGAACCTCAAGCGAAGCTTCGTGAAGCGGAGGCCGCCGGAGACTACTTCGCACGATTGGCGCTGCTCGAAGAGACGAAGCTTCTCCCCCTCGGGGCAATGTGGGACTACTTCTGCCTCAGCAATGGTGTACCGTCGGGAGAAGAATGGATTGCTGAGATCCATCGATATGAACGTGAGACTTTAAGTATGCGAGCCTAAGGAAGAACCATGATTCCACGTGAACGCTGGTTGGCCATATTCGCTCGGGAGAAGCCGGATCGTGTGCCCACGGACTACTGGGCGACGGATGAGGTGACTGAACACTTGCAGCGCGAGCTGGGCTGCAGCAACCTGGAGGAGCTTTACAACAAGCTCAACATCGACGGTGTGACCCGCATTGAGGTCCCCCGCACAAAGTTGCACCACCCCAGTGACCCGGAATCGGACATCTGGGGATTGCGTCGGCGCAAAATGGATTATGGTGCCGGGACGTACGACGAATTTGACACGCATCCGCTGGAGAAATTCACTACCGTCGAAGAGATCCACGAATACCCGTGGCCCAGTGCCGATGACCACGACTACGGGGCCTTCCGCGAGATGGTTCGCACGGTTCCCCGTCATCGCTTCGTGCGTTGCGGCGAGTTCGAGCCGTTTCTGCTCTATTGCGCTATGCGCGGCCTCGAACAAGGGCTCATGGACTTTCTGGAGTATCCTGATTTGCTCGAGGCAGGTCTGGACCATATCTTTCGGTACTACTACGAGCTCAATCAGCGAGCCTTCGAGATCGGGAAGGGTGTGATCGACATTGCATATCTGGCCGAAGACCTTGGCGGACAACGTGAGCTTCTTATGAGTCTGGACGTGATCAGGAAGTATATTCTTCCCAACCAGAAACAAATGGCCGACCTCGCCCGCAGCTACAGTATTCATGTCTTCTACCACACAGATGGTGATGTTCATTCCGTCATTCCGGATCTGATAGAGGTAACGGGCATCGAACTTCTCAACCCCATTCAGTGGCGTTGTCCATCCATGGAGCGGAAAGGCCTCGTGAGAGATTTTGGTAATAAGATCATCTTCCATGGCGCAATGGACAATCAACAGACGCTGCCGTTCGGAACGGTTGAAGACGTACGGAACGAGGTGCTCGAGAACCTGGAGATCTTCTCGGGGGCGCGATGGATCTGTGCCCCCTGCCACAACCTTCAACCAATCACGCCGACCGAGAATATTGTGACGATGTACGAGACGATCCATGAGTATGGACGTCTCTAGTGTTGGTTCGAAAACTCAGAAGCATGACCCCCCGGAGAACGTGGATTGAAGCCACCTCCACCGTATGATCTTCGTTGCGAATACTTGAAAGATCCTCTCGGCGTGGATGTCGATCGCCCGCGGCTCTCCTGGATGCTGCAACATCCGCAGAGAAGTCAGTACCAAAAAGCATACCGCATTGTTGTTTCATCCACTCACGATCTTTCCGCGAGAACGAGAGGAGACTTGTGGGACAGTGGAAGGGTGGATTGGTCTGTCACAACCCACATTCCTTATGATGGAACAACCCTCCAGTCCGGGCAAACGTGCTTTTGGCGGATTCAGTGGTGGGACAATGAAGAGCGTCTCAGCGATTTAAGTGAAGTCGCAACATTCGAACTTGGGTTTCTCCACCGAAGCCACTGGAAAGCAAAATGGATCAGTAAGAAGGAGTGCAGAGAGTTTACGTCGAAAGGCACTGTGTTGCTCGGTGAATTCCTGGGGGACTACATCAACAGCTATGCTCTCTACCTGAGGAAATCGTTCCAGCTGCCGAAACCAGTTGTACGTGCGAGAGCGTATGTCTGCGGATTGGGCTGCTATGAAATGACAATCAACGGGTCCCGGGTCGGCGATCGTGTCCTGGACCCCGCGCAAACAGACTACAAAAAAACCTCACTGTACTCGACGTATGACATCACTTCCTTGCTCGTTGGCTCTTCATCGGGGCAGAGCACAGGCGAGTTCACAGTCGGTCTTATTCTGGGTAATGGCAGACACATCAAGAACTATGGCTATGATCATCCAAAAGCAATTGTGCAGATCTTTGTGGAGTATGACGACGGGACAACGGAAACGTTTGTCTCTGACAAAAACTGGCGGGTGACGCATGGTCCGCTGCAGGAGAATGGTCTGTACTTTGGTGAGCGATACGACGCGCGCCTTGAGATGCCGGACTGGGACCAGCCCGCATTCGATGATGAAACATGGGAGCCACCGGTTGAGGTTGAGGGTTATCCTCTCTCGTCTCAGCTCCTGCCCCCGATTCGCGTTGTGGAGACGAGGAAGCCAAAGAAACTCACAGACTTCGGAGCGAGGTCACAGATTCATGATTGCGGTCAGAATTTTTCTGGATGGGTCCGGATCGCCGTCCGGGGTAAGCGGGGCACTGAAGTGCGCCTGCGTCATGCGGAACTTCTGAACGAGGATGGAACGCTCAATGTCTCTCCCAATCAGAATGCAGAGGCGATGGACGTCTATGTACTGAGCGGTGCAGGCACTGAAGCCTATGAACCAAGATTCACGTATCATGGATTTCGCTATTTCGAAATCTCGGGGGTTCCATCGCTGCCAGAGATTGTCTCTATCGAAGCATGCATGGTCCATTCTGATGTTGAGCGAATTGGCAACTTCAGGTGCTCAAATGAGCTTCTCAACAAGGTGCATCAGAACGTACTCATGGGACAACTCTCAAATCTCATGGGTATACCAACCGATTGTGCGCAAAGGGACGAGAGGCATGGATGGCTTGGAGATGCGCACCTTGCCGCTGAAGAATCGATGTTCAATTTCGATATGGCAGCATTCTACAGGAAGTTTCTCGCTGATATCCGTCACGCCCAGAAAGAAGATGGCAGCCTTCCGGATGTTGTTCCGCCCTACACAGGGCGTTTGTATCCAGCCGACCCAGCCTGGAGCTCTGCTTACATCACGATTGCATGGTTTGTGTATTTGATGTATGGCGATGCCGGAGTCCTTGAAGAACATTACGACTCAATGAGAAAATACATCGGGTTTCTGAGGGCGAATGCCGAAGGGAGTATTATCAGGAAGCTCGGTAAGTACGGGGATTGGTGCCCCCCTGGCAGCATTGCTCCCAAGCGAACACCGGTGGAACTGACGGCAACGTGGTACTATTACCACGACGTCTATTTGCTCGATAGAATTGCGCAAGCATTGAGAATGGAGAGCGACCATCAGGAGCTGCACGAGCTTGCGCTTGACATCCGTAAGGCGTTCAACGAGACCTTTCTGAGAGGTGATGAATACGAGGCGAACAGATTCGCGCCGGTTGATCGAAGTCCCAGTCAAACATCGAATGCACTGCCTTTATTTCTAAAGATGGTACCGCCCGAGAAAGAGGAACAAGTTCTTGGCAGGCTTCTCTATAGCATCATCGAAGAGCAAGACTATCATCTTGACACCGGGATTTTGGGGACCAGATACCTCCTGGACGTTCTGACAGAAGAAGGTCACACAAATGTGGCCTACAAGGTCGCCTCGCAGCGAACCTACCCTGGATGGGGATACATGGTCGAAGAGGGCGCCACGACGCTCTGGGAGCGCTGGGAGAAGATTACCGGGGGTGGCATGAACTCGCACAACCACATCATGCTCGGAAGCGTTGACGCTTGGTTCTATCGCGCTTTGGCGGGAATCTCATGCCTTTCGCCCGGTTGGAGTCAGATATTGATCAAACCACACGTCATCGAAGGGCTACAATCTGCGGAAGCCGATGTCAGGACGGTCAAAGGTCCAGCGAGGGTTTCATGGCGCCGGAGCGCTCAGTTACTGCTGCTCAAATTCTCAATTCCCGTCGGATGTGTTGGGCAGGTGTTCGTGCCGATTCCATGGGAAAGGTCAACCGTCGAAGAGAGGGGTACGATCCTCTGGCAGAATGGAAATGCGCGATCGACGGATGGCACAAACGGCCACTATATGGGGATCGAGCGGAACCATGTCCACTTTGAATTCGGCAGCGGAGAATATCAGCTGAGAGTCGCGCCAACCAAAGTGAATTCTATCCAGTGAGCTAAAGACAATCTAACCCTCAGAGAGTGCCGATGAACATCAAAGCAAAACTGTCCACCTTCGATGCAACAATGATTGTCGTAAGCCTCGTCATCGGGATCGGAATATTCCGTACTCCGGCAATGGTGGCGTCGTCAACCGGAACGCCACTCATTTTCTTCGCGGCGTGGATCCTTGGAGGGTTCATCAGCTTTCTGGGTGCACTGACATTCGCGGAAGTTGGATCGCGCTTTCCAAAGCCGGGCGCGTTCTACAAAGTTGTTGCGGATTGTTATCACCCTTCTGTGGCATTCATGTTGAACTGGACGAATGTCACGGTGGTGAATGGTGCTGGCGGGGCAGCGGTAGCGATGATTGGAGCGGAATACATACTTCCGATCATATTTCCGGAATCCATGAGGACGCAAGGCATGACTCAGATCACGGCCGCGGTGCTCGTCACTTTCCTCATGGTCATCAATTATCTCGGAATCAAGACTGGAGCGTGGGCGCAAAACATCCTTACTGTGATCAAGATCGGAATGATATTATTGCTCGGTTTCGTCGCATTCGCGTACGGTGGTAGCAAGCCGATCGCATCTGCAGTGAGCCTGAACAGCGATTCATTCTGGATTGCTCTCGGTGTGGGCTTGATTTCAGTATTCTATACCTACGGTGGGTACCAATGCACACTGAATTTTGGTGGGGACATTAAGCACCCCGAAAAGAATATGCCGCGGGCGATCTTCTTCGGGATTCTGATCATCATAGGATTGTATCTCGTGATCAACATGGCGTACTACAGCGTGTTGGGTATGGAAGGAATCGCAAACGCCAAGCTTGTTGCAGCCGAGGTCGCAAGGATTTGTTTCGGCAAGTCGGCGTATCTGATTGTCTCCATCGCAATTTTCCTTTCGGCATTGGGATTCGTCAATGTCACGCTCATGCAGATTCCGAGGTCGTACTACGCTATGGCTCAGGACGGTGCGTTGCCGGCAATCTTTATGAAGGTAAATGAAAAGACGCAAACGCAGGAATTCACTCTTCTCTTCTTCGGCTGCACCATTCTGGCATCCATCCTCCTGCTGGGGACATTTGAGAGGATATTGAGCTACGTCATGATATTTGACACGCTGAACAATGCCCTTGTTGCCTCCACGGTCTTCATTCTGCGGAAAAGGGGGGTTACCTCCAGCGAAGGAAAACCATATCGTGTTCCTTTCTACCCGGTTCTTCCGGCGATCTTCGTCGTTTTTCTCCTGACCATTACGGTGAATGTGGTTATTTCCCAACCGGGATCCCTCCTTTTCGGAGGACTCATTCTCCTTGCTGGCTATCCCATGTTTCTGCTTATGCGGAGAGTAACTCGTTACACAAACTCGATTGACGCTGATTCTCCCCGCCCGTAAATTGTGATGAATCCTGGGGCGTTTTCGGCTCCCCGGGGATTGGAGAAATTTCAAATTTCCTTTTTTATCAGTACCATTGGACGAGCACGACATCCACATTCTGACAAACCACTGAGAGTATGCCTGATCAAGTTCACATAAAACTCCTGCCTCTCGACCACGAATTCACAGTGCGACGGGGAACTCCACTCCAGGATGTCCTTTTTCCGTACGGGGTCGAATTTCCATGCGGTGGAAACGCCGTCTGCGAAGGATGCAAGATCAAGGTTCTTTCGGGACACCTTCCGCTTACAGCTGAGCAGGAAAACATGCTTTCAAGGAAAGAGGCGAGCGAAGGATGGAGGCTTGCGTGTAGGTGCCGCGCGGATGAAGACCTGACGCTCGAGCTTGCCCAATGGGAAGCAAGAGTCTTGACCGATGAAAGTAAGTTTGAGTTCATTGCTCGGGAGGGACTCGGGATAGCGGTCGATCTTGGCACCACGACTCTGGCGGTTCAGCTCTTGGACCTGAAGAGCGGGCATGTGCTTGGGGTTGCGACCGGCCTCAACGAGCAGGGCCGACATGGCAATGACGTTATGAGCAGGGTTTTCTACGCTGTCACTGAGAAAGGTCAGCCAGAGCTCGAAAGCATCATCCGCTCTCAGCTCGGAACGATGATCGAGAACTTGATTGTAATATCGGGAGCGGATGGTACCCGCGTACGGGATGTAGGGATCGTCGGGAATACCGTTATGCATCATCTCTTTTCAGGACGAGATGTCTCCCCGCTCTCTCAATATCCGTTTCAGCCTCCCAGTATCGGTCTCGCTGAGTTTTCGGCTGCAGAGCTCGGTTGGAGCATGGTACCCAATGCTATCGTTCGATTCCTTCCCTGCATGGGCAGCTTTGTCGGAAGCGATATCCTAGCCGGAATTTTTGCCACGAATCTTCACAAGAGCGAGACACTCGCAGCTCTGATTGATTTGGGTACAAACGGAGAAATCGTTGTTGGAAGTCGTGAGAAGCTGCTCTTCTGCTCAACGGCTGCAGGACCTGCCTTCGAGGGAAATTGCATCTCGATGGGGATGCGTGCGACGACAGGTGCCATCGCTCAGGTCGTGCGCGACAACGGGACCTTCAAATGCCGAGTCCTCGGTAATGTCCCACCGCGGGGAATCTGCGGCAGCGGACTTGTGGATGCAGTTGCGGCGGGACTGCAGTCTGGACTGATTCGGGAAGATGGGAAGGTCATGACTGAAAGCGGGAAGCTGGATCTCTGTCCGCCAGTGGAGCTCACTCAGGCTGACATCCGCGAGCTTCAGGTGGCGAAAGCTGCCATTGCGGCAGGATTCCGTATCTTGACGAAGAGCCTTGGGGCTTCCGTCGAAGATATCGGAAAGGTATATCTTGCTGGCGCGTTCGGAAACTACATCGACAGGAAGAATTCCCATCGGATTGGACTTCTTCCCGTACCTCCGGAAAATATCCAACCCGTTGGCAATTCTGCATTGCTCGGAGCCAAACTATCGCTCTTTCAA
>JBGPAN010000031.1:0-15873 GCA_041480785.1 Bacteroidota bacterium
TCTCCTTTTCGAAACGCGTCGAACAAGGGGCCGATCGTAACAAGCTGATGATGCATACACTCCAGAGGGCGCTCTCGATATTCGCCATTGGTCTCTTCCTGAACGGCTTTCCGTTCGGCTTGATTTTTGGACATCAGTTCAGCTGGGCGGCGATCCGGATTCCGGGCGTTCTCCAACGCATTGCCATCTGCTATCTTGCCGCCGGCTCGATTGTGCTCTATACCAATCGACTCTGGCAGATACGGTGGACTGTTATTTTCCTTGTAGTGTATTGGATTCTCATCAAGATGGTTCCGGTACCCGAATTCGGACAGGGCATCCTCGAACCAAAGGGAAGTCTGGCATGGTACATCGATTCCTCACTGCTCAGTGGACACACATGGTCGGGTGCTCCGGCGCCTGGGTTTGATCCCGAGGGTATTTTCAGCACTCTTCCCGCCATTGCAACGACTCTCTTCGGCGTCTTGACAGGCCATTTCATCAGGTCTGAGCGAACACCGGAAGAGAAAACGGCCTGGATGTTTGTGTTCGGAAGCGGATTGATTTTCATGGGTCTGTTGATGGACAACTGGTTGCCGATCAACAAGAATCTCTGGACGAGTACGTATTCCGTCTTCATGGCCGGTCTGGCACTCAACATCTTCGCGTTCTGTTACTGGCTGATCGACGTGAAGGGGTACAAAGGATGGACGAAACCGTTCCAGATCTATGGATTGAATGCAATCACGATGTTTGCCGCGGCCGGTCTCATCGGACGACTCACGGGAATCATCAAGTGGACCGGTGCTGATGGCAACCTTATTTCCTTCAAGACGTGGTACTATCAGACCTTCTTCCTCTGGATCGGCGATCCGATGTTCGCTTCCTTTCTGCATTCGGTTGCGTTCATGCTCGGGTTGTACCTCATCGCCTGGGTGATGTACAAGTACAATATCATCCTGAAAGTCTGACGAGCAATCGGTGTTTCCAGAAACAACGAGGCCCGCTCCCTGCGAAGGAAGCGGGCCTTGATTTTTGAAACATGCAATGACTACGCCGACGGCTTGTTCAGTTCGAGGTTCAATGTGATGGTTACGATATCCCCTGCAATCAACCCTCCGGTCTCAATCGCTTTGTTCCACTTCAGACCATAGTCGAATCGGTTTACGGACGAGGTTGCCTTCCACGAACTGACGGTAGCACCCCAGGGAGCTTTGATCGTGCCGTTGTAGACGACATCAAACGTCACCTTCTTTGTGATGTCGCGAATGGTCAGATCGCCGGTGATTTTGTATTTGTTGTCTGCAACCTTCTCAAATGAAGTGCTCTTAAACTTGATCTGTTGAAACTTCTTGGTATCGAAGAAATCATCAGTCTTCAAGTGTCCATCGCGACGTTCGTTGTCCGTGTTGATACTGGCCACCTTGATCGTTGCATCGACCGTGGCGTCCGAATAGTCGTCCTTGGACGATGTGAAGTTGATATCAAAGTCTTTGAAATTGCCGGTCACTTCTGAAATCACCATATGACGAACGGAAAAACCAATGCTCGAATGCGCTTTGTCAAGCGTCCATCCGGATTTTTGCGCCATCAGCGATCCTGCGCTGAGGATTGTTAGTGCGAAGAAAAGAATGAATCGTTTCATACTACCTCCAAATAAACAATGAGAAGTGAATGGGTTGTTAGGTAATTTCTATTTGAATGCCGTCTGCGTCGTGGACCATAAGCCCCCGTTCTGATTCCTTGGACCAGTACGGCGTCTTCCGTAGGCGAGCTGAGAGAGCCTGAACGGTGTCGCTGGAGCCAACGTGAATGCCAAACCTGACGAAGCCGACTGTCTCCTCTTTCAATGGCGACCCGCCTCTACTATTCCACACATTCAGTCCAATGTGGTGATGATAGCCTCCAGCAGCAACGAACAGCGCTCCTGGAAATGAACGCTGTGTGATGTCGAAACCGAGTGTCTCATGATAAAACGTTTCCGCCGATTTCAGACTGGTGACCTGCAAGTGGATATGCCCGATAATAAGTCCATTTGCCGATTGTTGTTGGGAAGGGCTCTTGAGCTCAGACAACAGGTTCTCGAGGTCGAGCGGCTCGGTCACCATCTCGAGGTTGCCGTTCCTGTATGGCCATTGTTCACGAAGCCGGTCGACGTAAAGCTCGATCCCGTTCCCATCTGCATCCGCCATATAGAGAGCTTCGCTCACTCCATGGTCGGCGAAACCATGGAATTTCCAGCCATGCTCATGGAGTCGCATGAACGCTGCAGCCAGATCTCTTCGCTTTGGATAGAGCAGCGCGAGGTGAAAAACGCCGGCCGAACGGGCTGGCTGGAGCTTAGCAGTCCGGTCTTCTGTCAGCAGTACGAGAGGAGTGCCATCCTTCGAAGCTGACAGTGCAATCGTATTGGTGCGAGACCAAGTCTCGCTCAAACCCACCAAATCCGTGTAGAAATGAAGCGATTTGGTCAGATCGGGGACCAGAAACTGAGCATACTCGATTCGAGTAGAGTCGGGCAATCGGTCTGCGACCTCTATCGCCGATGATGCATGTTGAGATACGGATTTCACTGCGTTGTTCCTCAATTCATCGAAACTTTGATTAGAGACATCAAGGATGTGTTGTGAAACATCAACGGGTAGATCGTTGGCTCAAAGTACTGGAAGAGGGGGAATGCCGTAAGAATCTCCACTGCTTCGCGTTCATCGTGTGCGTTCATTGCGATCCAGAGTTTTGAGCGGTCGAGGGAAAGAGAATATCCCATGACGACCCCCTGTTCGAGTAGCTTTTCGATGTGGGCTCGTTGAAGCGGAATCAAAGCAAAGTATTCCGTGTTCGGGTCCGTGGGGAGCGATATGTCGATCATGAACTGGGCCATAGGATCTCTTTCTCTTTTGAGTTTAATCGGTCGTGACACCTGTTTCCGTTATTAGAACAAGCTTACCGTCCAGGGTTGCGGAATAGCAAGCAGGGTCAATGCAGCTCCGAGCAATGCCACGTTTTTGGTGAAGTTCACCATCTCGCCCATCTTGGCCATCGGATCTTCTACCTTCCAGAAGGCGTGCATCATATACGTCACCGGAATAAGGAATATTGCTAGCGCAACGACTCCAACCGTAGGATAAATTCCAAGAAGAATGCTCAGTCCTCCGATAAGCAACAACGCCCCACTGAATGCGACAGAGGCCTTTGGCATAGGGACCCCTTTCATCTGTGCATACCCCGACATCGTTGTGATGCCCCGGAAGTGATTGATACCACTATTCATAAAGAAACCGCCGAGCAAAATACGTCCGATGATGAAGATGGCAGATTCCATGATGAATCTCCCTTCTAGTTTGTTGATGGTTGTGTGAGTAAAGAATTCTGGGCTTGAATATGGGATGAGGGCTTTCCCCATTCCTCAGTATAGACAAAATCCTGCGACAGCTTCCTCGAGCGTGGAGCCTGTTCGCGCTTCCGCAAATCGTCCGGCAGAGTCGCTGGCTGGTCGGCATAGCCCACAGCAAACACAATGACGGGTTCAAAACCCTCGGGAATCGACAAGAGCTGCCGAGCGTTGTCCGCGTCAAACCCGCCCATCTGATGAACAGCAAGCCCAAGAGTCGTTGCCTGTACTGAAAGAAGTGCTACAGACTGTCCAAGATCGTACCACGAGTGCTGATATGGTCTTCCTGTTCTGGTGTACGTTGACTGCGCCAGGGCAAGGACGAGCATGGGCGCTCGTTCTGCCCAACGGCGGTTGCCTTCCATCAACGATTCAACAAGAGCGCGGAATACTCGTGAGTCATCCTTTGTGGCAACGATAAAGCGCCACGGTTGCTCGTTCGCTGACGACGGAGACCAACGGGCTGCTTCGAACAAGCTGAGGAGTTTCTCTGATTCGACAGGTTGTTCTGAAAAAGCACGTGGGCTCCTGCGATTCGCGAGCAATTCATGGATGGGAGCCTGTGTATTGAGGCGCGCAGGAACACCGGCATCTGTTTTGTTGTCTTTGGTTTGATATGTCATTGTTTTTCCTTGAGAGCGAGTCCTAGTTTCTTGAGCAATGTTGAAAGCTGGATTTGTTCCTCTTCGGAGAGCACCGAAGACAGTTCCGCAACCCGGTCAGCGTGCTTTCGAAAAACAGTTTTGAATGTGGATTCGCCCTTGGGTGTCAGCTGGACTTTGATGACGCGTCGATCTTCACTGCTGCGTATGCGCTCAACCTGTCCCTCTTTCTCGAGGTTGTCGAGAATGACGGTAACACAACCACCGGTGACGAGCATTCGCTTGCCGATGTCGCCGATCGTCAGAGGACCCAAGTGTCCAAGCATCTCGAGCACGCCAAACTGCGGTTGTGTCAAACCGTGCTGCTCGATGTCTTTGCCAGTCAAACGGCCAAATGTGGTGCTCGCCCTTGCGAGCTTTACCCACATTGTGAGAGCTAGATCGGCTTTCCTCCCGTACTGTTCCGTCGTCCTCATGATCTATGTCTCCGTGTTAAATAGTTTATGATGGAGTATTTCAAATTTAAACTATTCATATTCGAAATAAGTTCCCAATATGGAAAAAGGTGAAAAACACGCCAAAACGGCTAGATAGCATGCCTTGAGAGTGTCAGGCTCAACGATGTAGGGGGGCGATTGAAATAATGATGAATCTGGTTGAGAGCCTACGGGCTATTCCGCGTGAGGGGGAAATATGAGGGTTTGCACTGTGGGGGTCAAAATTGTGAGTTGGCCAAGAAAGCGCTGCCTGAGATGCTGGCAAGATGAAGCTCTTTTTGTCGGAACTATTTGAGAAATGTCAAACGAACCATAAACATTAATCTGAGAACATCGGACATGAACGTACCGATCTTTGCTTTGATGCTCACATGCCTTTTCATGCCCCTGAACATGGGAAACTCCTCTACAACTCTGATCCTCTTATCCCAAGACTGTATCTCGTAGGCGCTCTCAATTCCCCACTTGAGAAATGAACTTTCATCCATACCGCCGGCCTGTATGACCACCTTGTTCACAGTCCTCATGCCCAAAGGAGAGGCAGCATCGAAAAACATTTCGCCTCCCGGAAACAACGTAGCAAGTCTTGACAGGCAACGCTTCATTTGATCTTCCTCAAAATAATAGAAGACTCCTGCAGCGATGAACAGAATGGAATCCTCCACCTTCGATTCTGAACACCACGTGTCATCCAAAAACGAAGAGGCGAGATGTTTGCGCCTTTCGTTGTCCGTGATGAATCGTTTTCTGAGAGCAATGACGTCAGGCAAATCCAGGTCATACCAAAACAGACTCCCGTTGTCTACCCGTTCGAAGGCGGTGTCGAGTCCGCAACCGATATTCACGATCGTTCCGCGCGGATGATTCTGAAGAAATTGCCTGATCACCCGATCAATATGAAGACTACGGGCAATCTAGGCCAGCTGTGTAATCAGACTGATGTTCGTCGCGATGGTCGTAAAGTCGTAGTCGATTCTGTCGATGATTTCCACTGCGGCTTTATCGACAAGCAACGGTTTCCGTTTCCGGGTTTCTAGTGCGCGCGCCCACAGGGGAAGAAGTAGCGTCTTTTGAACACCGTGAAGGTCGATACGTATTTTTTCTGACATTGTGATTGCCCTTATCCCAATTCACCCGTTAGATGTTCTCCGTCGGCGGCTCGGTCATCCGCCGACGCTGCAGAACGTCGAAATTTTCAGACCGGTCGTAACGTTGAGGGGATGAGCTGTTTACCTCGAGAGTCCAATCAAAGAGATGGAGTCATGGGATCGAACCTGATGGACAAAATGAAAGTAGCCGTATGTCACGGCAAACAGCAAATACAGCAACGGCGTGGTCCATGCGATAAGTGGCTGAGGCTCGGTCCAGGAATTGAGCAAGCATGCTGCGAGACCAACGGTGAAGTAGCAGAAAAGAGCGAGAACGATGTTTCGGCGTACTGCTGAATCTTCTGCATTTCGGCAAAGCCATGTCAAGAGAGCATAGCCGAAAATTGCCGTGCCCCACATGCGACTGTTCGAATATCCACTGACCTCGAGGTGTTGGCCATAGAACGCACAAACCGTTCCGGGGGCGAGCATGAGAGCGAAGCCGAACAATGCAGAAACGATAGAATTGATGATGAACGCGTGCTTGAGAGTCATAACAGACCTCCATAAAGAATGCATCTTCGAAATCGGTGATCGCTGTCGGCGGTCATTGGCGTGTTGAGGTCAGAAATGTTTTTGACGCGTTAGGTTGGACATTGCGAGGAACGTATGCACGGTCTTCCAGTTGCGCGTTGTGGCTGCAACCTTTAAATGCTTTTCAAAGAAAACGTTTGAGAACAGGGTGTTTCCGTAGCCGTTTGGGCAATGCAGGTAAATTTCGTTGCCGGCAATCTGGTATGTGTCCATGCTTTTCTTTGCCACCAGCGCCATCGCTTTGACGAATGACAGTGCAGGGCGAGATTTCAGAAAGGTAACATAAAGCCTGTTTTCGTCCACCTTTGCCGTGCCGAGAAACGGACACTTGTCGACGACCTTGCGAAACTCCGCCGGTCGCCTAAAGATGACAGTGACGGAGAAGCCAAAAGACTTATCAGTGGCTTTCTCAATCGATGTGCCAATCGAGAGCGGATCGTTGCTTCGAGACTGAAAGACAACATCGCCGCTTTGGATGTATGTCATCACGTTAGTCAGACGAAGCGATTCATACAACGCCTTCAGTTCGTTCATCTTGATCATTTTCTGTCCGCTCACGTTGATGCCGCGGAGCATGGAGATGTACGTGTGCATACTTGCGGTTGTGTGATTTGTCTTGATGATTGCGCTGCGCCTCCAATGGACTGCATCTCTACTGACGGATGATTCCGACAGCGTGCCCTTTCATTACTTCTTTGCCGCGTTGATTCAAGCATATCCAGTTCGAGGATGCAGTCATGAGCCCTCGTTCTTCGTGGAGATCTGTTATCGTTACGCGGCATTCGATGATATCGTTCGCGTACACGGGTCGGAGAAACGTGAATGTCATTTCCCGAGCGACAAAACTGAGATCGCCGCCGATCTTTGTAGGCAATGTGGCGGTGAAGAGTCCCTGTGCCGTCAACCGGCCCTGTTCATCGGTCTGGATGTGATGTACCCCTTGGTCACCGGAGAGTTTGCCAAACATCCGGATATCCTCTTCTGTAAAAGTGCGTTTCCATGTGATGATATCGCCAACATTCATAATTGAGCTCCATAACCAGCGGGGTTCGTGGAGGCGCGCGTTTGACCAAACATAGCGGCTTGCCTTTCTCGACGCATCCTTGAGAGCGGCCCTAGGCTTCCGACAGTGAAAAACTGAGAGATCGCTTTCAGAAGGCGTTTTCCGTAGGACCGTCCTAAGGAGTCCCCAAGGGTTTCCTTCGGACCTTCGGGGAGCGAGTCGGTTCTCGCACAGCGTTGCTTGGCGTTCGTATTGAACATTAGCTGACCCTTCGGAGAAGTTCAAGCCGAGCTTGAGCAGATGGATCGGTCTCGAAGTGCTTCAAGAGCTTCTCGCAGGCGTAATCAACGCAAAACGCGCAGCTTGTGAGTTTTCTGTCGATCGCGCACTTTCTAATTCCACAACGCCCGCAACCGGAGAAGATGTGACCTGTTCCCGAACGGCATCCATCGCAGTCGGTGATATCGTGGAGTTGTAGGTTCATAGCGTACTGCTCGCTGCACATCTGAGCGATCGCGGCCCTCATCGTCTGGCGTTTGGAAAGATCATGCTCCAAAGTCGCTAAGTGAATGGGGCAAGTGTCGCAAGCCAAACCACAATATGCTATCATTGTATCCATACTCCGGTCCTTCCCGCCGCCGGCCATGACACATACCGTCTAGGCAAGCGGCATTGTCCCGAAGGGATCCTCCAAAGGAGTCCTCGAACGGGTCCTTTGGACCTTCGGGAAGCGAGTGGATGCGCCCAGCGTTGCTTTGCGATACTTCGAGTTGGAAGTCACTTGCTCATACTAGCCTACGAGCGTTACCCCGACATGCTTGTCCAGAAATTCTTGTGGTCGGAGTTATTGGCCGGGGTGGTGTGGCGTCCGCTATTTGTCGTGCTACGCAGCATGCCCGATGTTGTATAGCAGCAACAGACGGGGATTTTACTTGGCTTCATCAGCACCGACCACTCGAACGGCTCCAATCTCGAGTAACGGGCCGAGAAGATTAGCAGCACTACCATGTTCGGTGATTAGGCCATCAACTACTTTGTCGATGTTCACTCCGGTGTATGTGACAACCTTGCCCGTCGGTTTCATACCAAGCCAAACACCCTGATGAGTACCACATGCTGTGATACATGTGGCTACGTATTCGCCTTCAGCAATTTGTTGCTCGACGGTTAACGTGAGATCCGGATAGGTCTGGCGCACCCCGATGATGTGTTTTTTGGCTCCGTTAATGCCAATCGGATATCGTCTGCCTTCGAAGACTTCAGTGTAGTCGGATGAGACGTACCTCTCTATCTCGCTGACGTTGCCGGTGTTGATGACTTGCTCAATGTATTTTCGAATGAGCGACTTGTTGTCGGTTGAAGACATTATCAGGTTCCTTGTTGAGTGTAAACCCGCTGAGCGGTCTTTCCGTATGCGTTACGCGGCGTACTGTTCTGGGAACATTCATCAATCCTATGGTTCATTGGGACTGTTTCTGGATTTAATGACCCGTGTTGTGATTCGCCAGCGAGGAATCGTTTTGAAGTATTCCTCATAGGATTCGCCAAATTGAGTTCGAAGATGAGGCTCTTCATAGAGGATGACGAACAGATGGAAGCCAAGGGAAGCTACAGCAGCATAGATTAGAAGGGAAAGGCTGTCGAAGAACAACGCTTCGGAGAGAAGAACAACGATGATCGCAAGATACATGGGATTTCGAGTGTACCTGTAAAGTCCATGAACGACAAGTACTTTTGGGGGATCGATTGGAGCGAGTGTCCCCTTGCCATGAACTGCGAATCCCCAAATGCAATGAAGAAGAATCACGAAGCCAGTCAGTCCTACGATAATTGAGAGGATTGCTGTAACCGAAATGCCAGGCCAGTCAGCGACGCGGGGTCGATGCAGAATGAAATACGGGATGAGAAGAGTTCCCGTCCCCGGCATCAAGAGGGTAATGATGGTGACCTTGAGCATGAGTTTAGAGTTCATAGACTTCCCAGGTGATGATTCGTTAGCCTGAGTTGCACATTATCATGCGACAGCTCTTCCATATGTCCGCCAGACATACACCCTTACAGCGCTCATTGAATTGAGCTACGTGATTCGGTGTTGATATCTCTCGTGCTGTTTCGGGCCAGTACCGTGTCAACGGCCCAGGCGAGTGCAATTCCCACCGCGTTAGCGAGAAAGTCGATGGGGTAATATGTGTTCATATGATACTGAACCCATCAAAGGCCTCAAATGATTCAACTGCCCCCAACGCAAGACCTACAGTAAGGAGTCTCTTGGATCTGGAGTGGAGAGGCCGATAAATGAGCATGAAGTAGACTGCAAACGAGACGGCAAAGTTGCCACCGTAATTGTGAAAGACCTCATGGTAAGGGCCTGCGTAGTTTCGCTTGAGCAGAAACCCACCTACGCCAAGCAACACAAAGAAGATGTTTCGGGCTTTTGCGACAACAGGGGAATTCGAACCATAAGTCCTGGTCAGCATAGTCTGCATGCTCGCATTCGTGCAAACGTGGTCATCGTCAGTCAGTTTCTGCTAGATCATCTTCAATTGCACCAAGTAACATATCGGCCAGAGTGATACCACCGCCGACAGCAAAGCCAATGACTACTCCATAGAACGCAGAGAAGGTCGCCATGCCGGCAACGGTCTGAGGAGCATCGGAGCCGGAATCCCGTAGAATTGCTAGATGAATCTCCGATGTAATGACATATGCCACGGCGTAAAGACCTGCCATTGTAATGGCAGTGTAGAACTGATTGGTTCGCGCGGCTTGCTTGAAGTACTTGAAGTAGACCAGGACAGCTATCACGATCACCGCGAAATAGAGAATATCACGCGCGATGAAAATGGCGGTTGTCGAGTGTGTTGAAAGCACCGTGAGAACGAGCAAAGCGAAAAGCCCGGCGTATGCGTTTCGGGAGTTGCCTAAGACAAGAAGAAAGTAGAAGACTGAGGCAATAATAGGAGTATGCGCGAACTGGGATGTTCCATGGAATGGATTAAAGACATCCGTGCCGCAGAAGATGTATCCGAGGGCGATCGAACAAAGAACAGGGACGAGCGCATGCGACAGAAACCGAGAAGTCTTTGATGATGGCGAGGTCATTTGAATGTCTCCTCACACGTTAGAGCAATACGCTCACTTGTGCTTCGATCGTAGGTTTGCCTTCTACAATGCGCACGCGATGAAAGTCCTATGACGGTTTTGATTCACTAACAGACAGCATAGCCTCTAACAAAAGCTTGACGCGACTGTCCATCTTGAACCTGATAATCAGATACAGCCCCTGAAATGTCAGCGCAATTCCGAACACGTAGTAGACCACCTGAATGAGGTAATTGGTGTCAGGAGTCATTGTGATGATGAGCCGTCCTAGGAAGAGAATGCCCATAAGGAATTCTCCCCAGTAACCGACGTAGCTATATCTCCAGGGAGCATTCTTCCTTTGAAACTCTCTGATGGCTTCAAGCTGTTGACGGAGTTGAATAATGGTTTCAGGGTTCATTTGGCTCCACCTGAGAGAATTGAAGATTGAAGGAATAAACAAACCTACGATTCAGCGCTGACATTTTCAATAAGCCGCATTCGTGCCCGTCAGCATTTGATTGCTGGCTTCTCAAAACCAGGTTGTCAACCGATATTGCTGATATGCATCTCCATAGCGCTCCAGCAATCTCGCTTCTTCTAAGCGTCTCCAGTAAAGTATGTTTGCAATACCTATCAGGCCAACGGCAAGACTGGCAATCGCACTGCAATAAGTACTCCAGCCAAGAATCCATAAGATGAAGCCAGTATACATCGGATGCCTGAGCTTGGCGAACAATCCAGTGGTGACGAGATGGTTGATGTTCTCCACACCTCTGAGTTGGAGTAACGCTCCTATTGCGAGGATCATCCCGACGACGAAAAGCGCAAGTCCACTGCATTGTACGGCGTTCGGCAGATTAAGTCGGAATGGATCCAATGGGCAGAGGGCGAACCAGCAGACCCAGAGAGCACACATCGTTGTGAAGATGACGGCAACGATGAGCTTGCTTTCCTGGTTCACCTTGCCAGCCTCTTTGAGAAGTTCATACCCCGTACGAACAAATAGACAACCGATGAAGGTAACGACTAGGGTGAGATAGTTGCTTTCCATCGCGTAATTGTCTCCAAATTATGGTGGGAATGCCCATACGAGCCTACGAGCGTTTACCGGTCGCAACGTCAGTGTAGAGGCGGGCCTTCCCCGATATTCTTCCGCTCGGGGGCGGTTTGCCGGTTGTTAAGCGTTCGGTGGACTCCATGGTCTCCCGCTTTGCGGCGCTCATGTTTTCGGTTTCGACTCAATTCAGAAGATCAGACACTCCATAGCTCGCGGATTGCTTTCGCGCCAATTCGGTCCGCACGCCAGAGCATGTAGAGAGCCGATAGCCACAGAAGCACCCCCATTGTGCCACCGAGAAACATCAGCCTTCCAAGACCAAAAACTGGTGAAAAGGCAACGAGCGAAATAGCACATCCCACTATTCCGACGAAGTAGTACGTTCGTACATGGAAGATTCGGCCAAGAGGAATGAAGTGAAGACTCACGATCAAGGCAATCGATGGCCCCACAAGATCTTCGAGTCCTAGACGGAAGCACAATAAAACTGCGAGAGCGATCAATACGGTCTGTGCGATGCCAATGAATAGGAAGCCAATCATGATTTTGTGCGTTTCTGCGCGCTGACGTTCATCGGCCTGCTTGAGTTCGGATCGTCTAAAACCTACCCTGCGTCTGAGCCGAACGGTGAGCCACACAATCGCAACGAAAGTGCCATAGAGTACGACGGTAAACACAGCAGGCAAAAGCCATCCACCTTCTCCAAGATGCGGGCCGAAACCATATCCGAGCCAGAACGTCCCGGCGATTGCCAGGACAATAACTCCGTTTGACAAGCCCCACAGGAACTGTCGATCAGTCATCGGATCGTACCTTATTCTTTAGACAAGGATTGATGGATTCACGTTGTTCATGGTGCTCCGCAAAGCGGTCTTTCAAATGAGGCCGCTGACGCATAACGTTCAGGCAAAACGCCGTTGCGGCCTGCCACGTATGGATGATTCATTTCTTGTGGCGGGACGCAATGGAACAAACTCTTTACATTTAGCCACTCTTGAACTTCCTTCGCGTATCCAGTGTGCGAGCGCCGTTTTGCCGTTTGTAGGGCGCTGCGCAGCGTACCCTGCAAATTGAAATTGAACTAATGGTCCATGATTGCGAACTGCTGTCTAAGCCCCTTTACTTCGTCTGATAGTACGAACTAATGATCCCACGGCCTTGACACTTGGAACACTCCTTCTTATTAGGAATCGGTGAAGAGTACTTGTCTCTTTTCCATGCGTCGAGGTCTGTCTCTTTTCCGGATCCAAGGCAATTCCGGCATTTCTGCTGCCTATCCTCGACTAGCCAACCAGTCCCCGAATTAGATAAGACATAGAGAATCGTATCCTTCCGGTCCCAGGCGACCACGGTTGCCCTGCTCTCTGATTCGGAGTTGACCTTCAATATTTCGAATTTCTCAATCTCTTTTGCATACTCGTCGTTTTGGTTCGCATGCGAAGCGATCAGAGCCTTCCTTGTCCGATCCGAGAGAAATGGTGGCACGAGAATGGAATCGTTAAGAAGCGTGCCTTCCCAAGCAGCATAAGTCCAAGCCGATTTCACGAGTCTGTCTGGAGTAGAGTGATCAATGACTGGTCGTGTTGTTGAGGATCGTATAACGAACGTCTTGTTAGAGTCTTCTCGACATGATGAGAGACAAGAGAACACGAAAGCTAACAGAAGCAAGGTTGACATTGATGATCTCATGCGACATTCCTTTCGGTCATTTGGTCTGAATTAATGGTACTCGGCACATTTGGAATCATTGGCAGTGGATCCGGAGATGCTCGTGATCACATAGTCGCTGCGTGGCGCCCAACGTTTAGGCAAACCGCAGTGCCGTTGCGAACTCCTTCTCTACTATTGTATGAGCAACGGCATTGTCCCAAAGGGATCCCTTCGGGAAGCGAGTGGCCGAGCTCAACATTGCTTTGTGACAACTTCAACGTGGAACTAGACCTTATGTTAAGCACGTAAGCCTCGTGCGCAGAATGTGTATATTTGAGAGTCACCCACAAATCTACACACAGCACAGCGAGGCTTACTATGGTACACAAACATACAATATTGGATTGGCTCGGTCAACATGTATTTGTTGGGCTTGTTGGGCTCGATGTCCATAAGCGGAGTTGGATCGTGGCGATCGTGACTGAACAGGCGGATTTTAAGACCTTCACGCAACCTCCAGACGTCAAGTTATTGGTGCACTACCTACATCGCCATTTTCCAAACGCTACCTATCATTGTGTCTATGAAGCCGGATATTGTGGGTATTGGATCTGCGACCAGCTCCGTGCTCATGGGATTGAGTGCATCGTCATCAATCCCGCCGATGTACCAACAACCGACAAGGAAAAGAAGCACAAGACGAACAAGGTCGATGCGCGGAAGCTCGCACGATCGTTGCGCAACGGTGAGCTTGTGCCGCTGTATGTGCCATCACGTGCTGCACTGGAGGACCGAACGTTGATCCGATCCCGCCAGATGTTCGTCTCGAAGCAAACACGATGCAAGAACCAGATCAAAGCGCTGCTGAGTTTCTATGGTATAACCGTCCCCAAGGATATTGCCGATCGCTACTGGTCGGCTCGTTATGTTGCCTGGTTGGAGAGCCTCTCCTTGCAGTCCCCAAGCGGCACGTATGCCCTCAAGACATTACTCGATGAACTGACTCATCTGCGTAAGAACATTCTCAACACCACGCGAGCCATTCGCACACTTGCTCGCACGGAAGCCTATGCTGTGAACGTTGTCTATCTGACAAGCATCTCAGGGATGAGTACTCTGGCTGCGATGATCTTGTTGACAGAGATTATCACCCTGGACCGCTTTCGCTCTCTGGATCATCTGGCTTGTTTCGTCGGTCTGGTTCCTGGAGAAAGTTCCTCGGGAGATGAACGAACGATGACAGGAATGACCGAGGGCAAGAACCGTTACCTACGATGGGTCCTCATTGAGAGCGCTTGGGTGGCGATTCGCCACGATGAGAGCTTAGCACTCGCTTTCAACACCCTGAGTCGGCGAATGCCGAAGAACCAGGCAATCGTGCGCATTGCACGGAAGCTCCTGAATAGGGTTCACTTTGTGCTGAAGCATCAACAACCGTGTATCGTGTTAAAGGCTGCCTAAGATTCTGCTGCTCAACGACAATTATCACAATTATTGAAAACGCTAATCATATCGTTTGACGCTCGTGGGAGTGCGCTGCGGGCAGGCTGCAGTTCTCACGTCAGTGGGATATCTGCTTCGACTAGACTGCGCCCCACATTCATTCTTCCTGACAAAGGGTATGTAGCTCTCTGAAGAACAGAGATGTCTACTCATAAAAGCCTTCTTGAATGACCAACCGTTCTCAAGGGAGTCCATGCCCAAAAAACAGAACACGAGGCTTGATTCCTTACATAAAAGCCTGCCCATACGAGCCCGCGAGCGGCGGTTTGCCGTTTTGTTATGTGCTTGTTGCCGGAGCGACCCGACAATTGGCGTTCAAGTTACCCTGCGAGGTTCTTTTTGATCTCGTCATACCGGTGTGTGGCGAGCTCTGATGGTTTGCCTTTCTGACACAGAAGCAAGTGGGCAAGCCTTCGATGCGGCCGCTCGACGATAACCCTGTCCTGGCTGTCCAACTTGGATTCGAGTACGCTCAGTGCGGCCAAGAACCGTTTATCCCGCCTTGCATAGTTGTAGAAGGAAAGCGTGTAGACATAGTAAAACAAGTTATACCGCAGAAAAGGATACTCGACTTGCATAAAGAGCGTGCCGATTCCAAAGTGACAAGGCCCAAGCGGCCGCCTCACCGTCCAGTGAGCCAGTAGCGACTCCACTGCCTTGTCGAGATCTCGGTTGTTGTTGAGATGCTCTGTGAAGCGGAAGGCATCTAATGCAAGAATGGTCACACCAGGGTTCGAGAACTCGGTCTCTGGCCCTCGGCCATACGGAAACTTCGCGCATCGCCATCCGCCATCGTTGTGCTGGGTCTCAAGCAAATGAGCAAAGGTCCGTTGAAGTCTCCGGTCTCTTGCGTAGCCGAATCGACACAGAACTCTCGCCGTTGCCGCTGTAGAGCAGGGGTATAGTGTTCCGCTTGGCGCAAGACGATAGCGGCCATCTTCTCGCCACGCGTCTAGGATGAGCTGGAGGGCGCCTCGAACCGCCTCGTGAGTACGACCTACCCCCAGTTCGTGGAGGATCAGAAGAGACGTGAGCGTGCTGAATGGATCGCCGACAGCTAGGCGGCCATCGGCACTGGCCCAGTAGTCACCTCCATTGTCGTGCCGTTTGGCAAGGATGGCTTTGACATCAGGGATATATTTGTTCCTCATCACCTCGAGATCCTCTAAATGATTTGAGTGCCAGCGCGAGATCCGCGGGGGAGCGACGGCAATAGCACATAACGTTTAGGCAAACCGCAGTGCCGTTGCGAACTCCTACTGTCTATTATCGTGTGAGCAACGGCATTGTACGAGTGAACGAGCCCAACCTCGCGTCGTAAAACATTTGAAACGATATTAGCCTGCCTCTACTAGACCTTATGTTAAGGTCGTAAGCCTCGTGCGCAGAATATGTATATTTGAGAGTCACCCACAAATCTACACA
>JBGPAN010000032.1:0-15806 GCA_041480785.1 Bacteroidota bacterium
CAAAATTCAATCTTGCCGGAAAGACTCTTCCCCTAACCATGGCCGATACCCTCTGGACCGTGAGGGCCGATTCCGGTCGCTCCGCCACCTGTACGATCTTCTTTGGAGCCGCAACCAACGGATCACAGGACGTTCTCTACTTTGTGAACGCCCGTATCGCTTCCGGGAACCCGCCGTTGACACCGGCCGTCGAGGGCATCTATGCGGTGACGAATCTGAACAGCGCCACACCTACAAAGACGTTTGCCTATCCCGACAAGCAGAACAACGCTACGATAGCGAAATCAGCCGTCGTAACCGACGCAGTTGGGAACATCATATACTTCGAAAACTCGAATGAGGAGATTGCGCTTATATCTCCACCGACAGGGCCGAACACCTTTACGCTGAATTCGCCGACGACTATTGGCGTCCTCAACTCCGAAACCATCGCAGCAGTTCGCGTCGATGCGAACAAGGACGGCCAGCCGGATCGTCTCGGTCAGATAGTGACCGTGATTGGCATTGTGAACTCCGTCAATACGACCGCATCCGCCAATAGGTTCCTGTATTCTATTCAGGACGAAACCAGTGGAATTGTCATTACAAAGGGAAGCGAGACAGGCGGAGGCACCGTGTACAAGATTGGTGATCGTGTTGCAGCCACGGGGACAGTATCATTCAGCCGCGGCACGACGCAACTCGACATCGCAAACGTTGGGACGGACGTCGTCTTCATGGATTCGAACAATCCGGTGGTGCCGATTACACTCACGATCGATCAGTATTTGGCCAATCCGGAATTCTACGAAAGCCGCTACCTCGAGATCAAGTATGTGGCAAAAGCCGCCGGTTCCGTTGCGTGGCCCGCCGCCGGCAGTGACGCCAACATGACAATCACGGATGGCTATTCAAATCTCATCCTAAGAATTGACCTTGACACGGACATCGACGGCCAACCCGAGCCGGCATATCCAATTAGCGTCAGAGGTGTGGCGGCGCAATACACTTCGAGCGCCACGGTCTACAACGACGGATATGAGATCCAGCCCAACTATTATGCGGACATCACTGCGAACGTTGCAGCACCGCCGAACCCTCATTTCTCCATGCTTGCTCCGGCAAACGGAAGCACGGTGTGGGTCGGCAATGCGGGTCTAACGTTCCAGTGGCGAAGTGCCGTCGATCTCAATGGCGATGCCCTGATTTATCAGTGGGCTCCGATCGGCTTCACAGCAGTCACATCGGGCAATGCAGCAAAGGATACGTTCCTTGTCCGTACGGGCGCTCAACTTTTGACCTATCTCGGCACCAAGGACACTCTCGACCTGCGCTGGACAGTTTTGACCAAGGATCCTTCTAACCCGCCGGTCGTCAATGTGGACACCTTCACTGTCAGGCTGATCCGCTGGCAGTCATATTCTCTAACCGATTGGGGATTTATTGGCGACGGCAGAATCAACAACTGGAAGTTTACGCCGGGAACTGCCGCTGGTAGCGCTACCATATCGGGTACTGCCCCGAACACACGCTGGACATCCATTCGCGGCGGGTTCACTAGTGCTGTCAAACCAGGGACAGGACAAGCTCTCGTCGTGACCGGAAAGATGGAATTTGTCGGCGGTGGGTTCGAGTCAGCGAGCTCTCTGCGGTTTGGTATCTTCTACACTGAGAGCGCAGGAACACTGATAAAGACGAACGTAGATTCCACGCGTTGGTCAGGAACCGAGACATATACTTCCGGATATCTGTTCATACCGCCGAGCGGCACGAGTGGTGCTGCGAATTGGTCAGGACTAAGCCAGCAAGGGACCTTTGGTGCCGTGGTAAACGGAGCCTGGCTGCAGAATGACTATCCAGCTGCCGGGGCAGGTCGGCTCACGAGCAACTATGTTCTCGGCCAGAATCTTCAAACGCCTGCCAATGCAGTAGGTGGAGCAGGAGTCTACAGCTTTGTGATGTCAGTGGCCCCCCTGGCGAGTGGAGCAAGCAAGGTCGGGATTACTCTGACGAAGAGTGATAAGAGCTATTCCTTCACTGGACAGGCAATGGATAGTAAGAATCCATTAGCGACTGACAAATTCAATGGCGTTGCGTTCACGTTGGACCGCAACTATTCGACAACAGCGATGAAATTGACCGAAGTGAAGGTTGATATCGTTGACAGCGTCGCCATTCCTCTTGGCAGCGTTGCTACCACCGTGGAAGGAGTTACTGAAGTACCGACAGAATTCGCACTCATGCAGAACTATCCGAATCCATTCAACCCAAGCACGACAATCCGTTTCTCGCTTCCGGTTGCATCTCACGTGACGCTTCGAGTCTTCAACATGCTGGGACAAGAGGTGGTCACCCTCGTTGATGAGGTCCGGGAAGCCGGATACTTACAGACGGTGTGGAATGGAAAGAACCTGACCGGAAACGCAGTGGCGTCCGGAATGTACGTCTATCGGATTGATGCCAAATCTGTTTCTGGCGACAAACGTTTTGTGAGTGTCAACAAGATGATGATGCTGAAGTAACTTTAGAAATCCGAAATTCGAATTTCGAAATTCGAATTTTGTACCTGGCATCCCGGCTGCACAAGTCGGGATGCCTTTTTATGTACCGAATCCAGATTCGCTTTTGAATGATGAATGACAGATTCTCATCCACTTGGACATTGGACATTCAGCGTTGGTCATTGGGCATTGTCTACGCCCAGACAATTTCCAATGTCCAACTCCCAATGATGAAGGACAGATCTTCGTTCACTTGGACGTTGGGCGTTCAGCGTTGGTCATTGGGCGTTGTCGAAGCGCGGACAATCTCCAATGTCCAACTCCCAATGATGAACGACAGATCTCGTTCACTTGGACATTGGGCGTTCAGCGTTGGTCATTGGGCGTTGTCGAAGCGCGGACAATCTCCAATTTCCGACGCCCAATAATGAACGTTCGTGTTTGAGGGGCTTCGAAGTTGGACGCCCGATGTCCTACATCGCATATTGTCCGCGCCCAATTCCGCAAATGGAATCCACTTTCTTCTCTGTATGATGCTTGGTAGATTTTGCCTTACCGACCACCATGCGAACGTCACATCATGATCAACGACAAACGAGAAACGAAAACGTACGATCTCGAGACTCGGCTAATTGATTTCGCCGTTCAGATTGTCGCTCTGGCAGAATCTCTGCCGAATTCGAGAACGGGAAGCCACATGGCTAGTCAGCTGGTACGATCCGGAACCTCGCCCGCTCTGAACTACGGCGAGGCGCAGAGTGCGGAATCGAGGAACGACTTTATACATAAAATGAAGATCGTGCTGAAGGAACTAAGGGAAACTTCGATTTCCCTCCGGATCATCAATCGCACAGGTATGATTGAATCCGCTCCAAGGCTTTCCTCTGTCTTGGATGAATGTTGCGAACTGATCGCCATTTTTGCCAAGAGCGTGCAGACTGCTGAAGCTCGGCGGAAGGCACGATAGCCAATTCCTAGTCACCTCCCGGACAATCTCAAATTTCCAACGCCCAATGATGAACGACAGATCTTCGTTCACTTGGACCTTGGACGTTCAGTGTTGATCATTGGGCATTGTCGGCGCCCGGACAATCTCCAATTTCCAACGCCCAATGATGAATGACAGATTCTCATCCACTTGGACATTGGACATTCAGTGTTGGTCATTGGGCATTGTCGAGGCCCGGACAATTTCCAATATCCAACACCCAATAATGAATGACGGATTGTTGTTCACAGGACATTGGACGTTCAGCGTTGATCATTGCACATTGTCGACACCCAGGCAATCTCCAACACTTGAAGTCGCGAGCCGAAAAATGCCCGTATCGAGCTTCGACGTGTTCCCAAATCCGGCAACCTCGGACGTTTCCTCAAAGAACATTTCGCGCATTTCCTGTTGACAACTCCCCCAACCTTCTCTATTTTGACGCCTGACAGAGTACACAGTCCAGGCGTTTGGAGCTTTTGGCACCGCACATCACATTTCAGTCGCCGACAGATTCTGAACATCGAGCAGAGACTTTCATGAATCTCTCCATCACTCCGTATGTGGACGCAGCGCGAGAAGAACTCCTCTCGCTCTGGTCCGACGCCCTCCCTTTGGATGCAATCACCCTCGACACGCTCGAGACGCGAGTGCTTCTCGATGAGAACTTCGATCCTACGACGTTTCTTCTGGCGCGTTCGAGCGGCGAGCTTGTCGGTTTCGTGCTTGGAATCCATGCAAAGCGGATACCCTTGGGCGACGCGGATCCGGACGGTGATCGATGCTGGATCGCTGCTCTCGGAGTTCGTCCGAACTACGACGTTGAAGAAATGGGCACAACTCTCCTTGTAGAAGCAGAAAAACGGTTCAAAGCTCTCGGGAAGCGTGAATGCAGAGTTGCGGGCTATCCCCCAGGGTATTTCACGCCTGGGATCGATATGCGCTCATACAAGCCGTACCTTGAGCTCTTCCGGGCAAACGGTTACGAAGTGTTTCACGAAGCGCTGAGTATGGATTCGTCGATTGTTCTGTTCACGGTTTCGGAAAAGACCATCGAGATGGAGCAGAAATTGAAGGGAGACGGGATCGAAATCCGTTCTTACCGTCGCACGGACCTTGTTCGTTTCATGGAGTTTCTTGAAAGATCCATGCCCTCCGATTGGGTGCGGGTCGAGCGGCGAAATCTCCGGAAGATCGTCGAGGGCGGATTTCATCGTGAACAAATCGTTCTTGTCACGAAGGGGGATGAAATCATTGGATACTGCCAGTTCGAGGGATCGCATTTCGGACCGTTCGGAGTGAGCGATGCGTACCAGGGAAGGGGCATTGGTACTGTCCTCCTTGCGCGCACTCTCGAACGTATGCGCCAGGAAGGCTACCACGACGCGTGGGTGATGTGGACCGACGATCTCGCGGCAAAGGTCTATAGCAAGTTTGGTTTCAAAGAAACACGGCGGTTTGCGATGTTAAAGAAATCTTTCTAGATGGTGGCCGAAAAACCCGGCATCAACTCAAGTCCCAGCCCGCCTTCATAGATCAAAGTTGGGCTGGCGGGGACGCCTTTGAAATCGCGAAACCCTTTCCCAAGGGGACCCCTTTGGGGCGGGTTTTGTTACGAATGAGCCGTCCAATTCATCGGATGGCGATGCACAACCGAATTTCACTCTCTGGGGTGTAAGGAACCATTTCCTGACACCCCGAGGCGAAGGAAAGATCGACAACCGTGTCAGGACGTCCGCCACAACAAACGGCGGATAAAAAAGTCCTGACACGACTTACGAACAAGAACATACAATACCTCAAAACTCGTATGGCACAGGAACCACAGAAAACCATTCTTGCCATCGGCGCACATTGCGGTGATATGGAGATCACTTGCGGAGCCGTCCTTGCCAAGCACCGCAAGCTCGGGGATCGCGTCACCATACTTCATCTTACACTTGGAGAAGGTGGCAATCTCAACATGACCCCTCAGACCTACGGCGAACAAAAACGACGCGAAGCAGACGCAGCAGCGAGGATCATTGGAGCTCAACCGATTTTTGCCCCGTACCGCGATGGAGAGCTACCCAACACTGAAGAGGTACGGCACTATGTCGCCGATGTCATTCGTGAAGTCAAACCGACACACATCATCACCCATTGGCGGAATAGTATTCACAAGGACCACGCCGTAACACACGCCATCGTAAACGACGCCGTGCTGCTCGCTTCCCTCGAAGGTGTGGCGACATTACATCCCCGACACAGGGAAGTGCGGGCGATCTACTACGCTGAAAACTGGGAAGATCCTGAAAATTTCAAGCCCTACCTGTACGTCGATGTCTCGAGCGAACTGGAGGCATGGAGAGAGGCAGTGACACAATATCAATTCATCAAGGGGGGTATTTCTTCCTTCCCTTACCTTGAATACTATGAAGCATTGGCACGGGTTCGGGGTGCCGAAGCTGGAACACGGTATGCCGTAGCCTTTGACGTCGACCCATTCGAGAAGAAGCGCGTCGTTAATTTACTCCCGTAACTCAGGGGGCTCTTCAGAACCAAAGAGCGTTCCTCTGTCGACTTCCAACCGTAATTATCTGGTAAGGGATGAGCGCGCGGTTCTTGAGCTCTGAAACCTTTGACTTCCGAAAGATCTCTGTCACGAAGTCGAGCTCCGGCGCCACGAAATCATGAAAAAATCATTCGACTAGCACCGAAGAACTCCATGGTCAGAAGAATCGTCGCAACACTTGCCTTTTCCTTGCTCCTCGTGTTCAGCTCGTCTCTAGCTCAACAAGCCAAGATTGAGATCGATGGGGGCAAAATCGTCCGGCCAATCAACCCCTGGCTCTATGGTATCAACACCGCTCGCTGGGATGAGTCGTTGTTCCCGGGCCCGACGGAAGAGATGGTGAGGACGGCCGATCGGGATGCGATCGAGAAGATCAAGGCCTCCGGCATCACGCTCCTAAAGTATCCGGGAGGCAACGACGCAGATCAGTACATCTGGAACTCGAGCGCCAACAACGCCACGGAAATGAACACGGACGAGTACATCGCTTTGTGCCGGGAGGTCGGAGCTGAGCCGTTCATCACCGTAAACTTCAACGAGTCGCCCGATCTCGCAGCGGAGTGGGTGCGCTACTGCAACATCGTCAAGGGATATAACGTGAAATTGTGGGAAGTGGGAGACGAGCAGTGGGGTACGTGGGCCCGGGGGCATGCGCCGCCGGAAGAGTACGCGAAGAAATATATCAGTTTCGTCAAGGCGATGCGGGCAGTCGACCCTTCCCTCAAGGTTGCCACAAACGTTCCGTTGGGACCTCATCCTGAAAACTGGGCCGAGCGCGTCCTCAAGGCTGCAGGCGATTATGTTGACATGCTGACGTACACGTTCTTTCCGCAACAATCGGGAAAAGAAAACGACGACACGTTATTGACAACCGTCGGGAAATTCCGGGCTCTCGTCACAAAACTCCACGAGGATGTTGAACGGGCAGTGGGAACCCAAAAGGCGGCTTCGATTCTCTTCATCAACGTCGGTTACAATTCTGTGAGTCACTCCCCGGGTCCCCAAACGCTCCAAATGATCAACGCAGTCTGGACTGCCGACATGCTCGGCACCATGGCTGAGCTCGGGACTGACATCGCTTGCTTCTGGGCACTCCACAATTTCTACCCTCCCCGCGGCGGTGACTATGGGTACATTTCGTCTGAAGGATCAAACACACCGCGTTACAGCTATTACGTGTTTCCGATGTTCTCGCAACACTTGAAGGGCAATCTCATTGCGACGAGTTCGAGCGATGCATCCGTCTCTGCATATGCAAGCCGGTTCGGGAAGATGCTCTCGCTCATTCTCATCAACAAGGACAAACGAAGGCAGAGATCACTCGAAGTCGATCTCAAGAATTTTGTTCCCCATGCTCCGGCAAAGGCCTGGATTCTGGACGAAAAGAGAAAATACAACCAACTGAGCGACTTCTCCCAGGTCTCGGAGCGATTCCCGATAAAGGTTCCGCCATATTCGGTCATGGCGATTGAACTCATCGAGCGAGATTCTGTGATCCCGCCCATCAATATTGCCCGACAGGCCACAGCCACTGCGTCCTCGTACTCCACGATTGGTCCGCATTTCAAGCCGACGAGTGCGATCGACGGAAAGCCGTACACGCGCTGGAACTCTGCCGCATGGACAAAATCAAACGGCCAGGAGGCGCAGTGGTTCCAACTCGCCTGGCCCAAATTGCGGAACATTGGTTTCGTCAGAATATGTTGGGGAGAAACGTACGGCTCAGACTACAAGCTCCTGTCATCTGCCGATGGCAAGAAGTGGGAGACTCTCCATGAAGTCACCAACGGCAAGGGCGGCGTCGAAGAAATGGCCGTCGGGCAGATCAAAGCCCGGTACCTGAAAATCGATGGCAGTCGAGGAACGAAAGGCATATCGGCGTATTCCATTCGCGAAATCGAAGTGTATGAACAATCAACAATCAAGTGACGAAGGCTTCTCGCTCGTCCACCATAACCACAACTCCAATGACCGACCTCCAACAATCTCCGCTTCAGCGTCTGCAATCACTTGACGCCTTCAGAGGTTTCGCCATCGCGGGAATGCTGTTGGTGAACAATCCAGGCACGTGGGATCCGACGGTTGTCCCCCGGCTCCTGTTACATGCGGAATGGAACGGTTGCACATTTGCAGACCTGATTTTCCCCTTCTTTCTGTTTGCCGTTGGCATGTCCATGCCGTTCAGCGATACAAAGAGAAAGGAACATGGCGTCCCTGTTTGGAAAGGGATTCTGATCGCTGCACGACGGGCCTTTGTCTTGTACCTCCTGGGCGCGTTTCTCAAATCCGCATCGATCAATGCACCGGTCCTCCATTTCGGCATCCTCCAGCGAATCGGCGTTCTCTACTTCATTGTCTACCTCCTTCTGCCTTTGAAAGCACGCTGGCAAGCAACGATCGGCAGCTCGCTCCTGTTCGTGTGGTGGGCAATTCTCGCATTCGTCCACGGACCCGGCGTCATTCCCGGCTCATTTGACCGCGACGTCAATGCGGCGCAATACCTCGACAGTTTCATCCTTGTCCCTGAGGACAAAGAGACGATCATCAGCATGATACCCGGCATATCGACTGTGCTTGCTGGCTTGCTTGTCGGGCGTTTCCTGATGAGTCACAGAGAGCCCAGGGAGATCATGCGCATGCTGGCATTCGGTGGTGCCGCCGGCATCATCATAGGCCTTATCTGGGATCTCGTGGTTCCCTTGAACAAAATCCTCTGGACCGCGTCGTTCATGGTGTACACCGCCGGCTGGTCTTGCCTCGTGTTCCTCCTCTTCTATTGGGTGATCGAAGTGCAGAAGATGCTCAGGCTTGCGTTCCCGCTCATTGTCTACGGCATGAACGCCATCACGCTCTATGTGTTCACCGGACTTTTCGTTCGATGGGTTATGCTCTCGTGGAAGGTTCCCTATCATGGGGCAACGACTTCTCTCACGGGCTATTTCTACAAAACGTTCGCATCCTTTGCAGGCCCGACCATCGGATCGTTGCTCTATTCGACCATGATAATCGTCATCGGCTGGCTGCTGTGCTATTGGATGTATCGGCGGAGACTTTTTCTGAAGGTATAGGTTCTGATGAATGCTGCATCGGATTCACCGACAACCGCGACGGTGCAACTCGGTTCTGACCGGCTGTTCCGCGATTCATCATCGCTCATTGCCGGCAAACGGGTGGGGATATTGACGAATCACACGGGGCGACTTTCGGACGGCAGGTCGATTGTGGACGCGATTGCGGATTCGGGTCTCTGCACACTTCATTCCCTCTATGGCCCGGAACACGGCATTGCGGGCAACACACCCGATGGCAAAGACGTCGAGCATGCCTCGCATCCGCGCTACGGTGTCCCGATCTACTCGCTCTATGGCGAGACAAACAAACCCACGGCGGAAATGCTGCAAGGGGTCGACGTCCTTGTTTGCGATATTCAGGATGTTGGCGCGCGGTTCTATACGTTTATTTCGACTGTCGCGTTAGCGATGGAAGCGGCTGCAGAACAGTCCATCACCTTCGTCATTCTTGACCGGCCAAATCCAATTCGCGGCCTCACCTTTGACGGCCCAATCCGTGTTCCTTCGCTGAGGTCTTTTGTTGGATGGATGCCCATCCCCGTTACGCACGGAATGACGATCGGTGAGTTGGCCCGGCTCTGGAATGGGGAAGGATGGTTCGCCAACGGGGTCAAAGCTCACCTCGAGGTCGTCGCCATGGAAGGATGGGAGAGGCGGATGTGGTTCGACGAAACGGGTCTGACATGGACGGCGCCGTCGCCGAACATGCCGACACTCGAGACTGCCATCATCTACCCCGGCCTTTGTCTTGTGGAAGGCACCTCCGTCTCTGAGGGACGCGGCACATCACAACCATTCCAGATCGTCGGTGCGCCATGGGCTGACCCTGAAGAGATCCTGAAACATCTGTCCACATTCGGAACTGCTGGTGTGATATGCTCGGAAGCGGATTTTGTGCCGAAGGAAATCCCCGGGATAGCCAATCAACCGAAATATGAGAACAGCGCATGCCGAGGAGTGCGAATTTCCGTTGTCGACCGAAATGCCGTTCGGCCGGTTCGCCTCGGCATCTCCATTCTCACGGCATTCAAGAGGGCTCATCCTGCGGAGACGATCTTCAGGAATCGAAGGTTCGATATTCTTACAGGAAACCAGAATGTGCGACAGATGCTTGAGCGCGGTGTTCATCCCGGTGAAGTGTGTGAAGGATGGGCGGGGGAACTCAAGGCCTTTGGCCAGATTCGATCAAAGTATTTGATGTACTAAACCCAGCCGTCGAGGCTGTCCAAAGAGTGGATTTCTGGGGTGCCACGAACCATTTCGTGACACCCCTCTAAAGCGCTGACGAAAACCACGTGTTTGCTGTCAGGAGTTTCCTCTCCGAAGGTGCCCTTCGGGCCTGACAGCAAAAAGAGCCCACAATCGTGTCAGGACGTCCGCCACAACAAACGGCGGATAAAAAAGTCCTGACACCACCTGTGAGGGTTTTCACCCGGGTCTCTAGGCGGATCACAGTATTCATTTCTTCTACGTGTGCAATGAACTTCCATCTGATTGATTGGATCATTCTTTTCGCCTATCTCGGCCTTTCTGTATTTGTCGGTATCCGAGCCAAACGGTACGTCGAGAACATGGAAGGGTATTTCGTCGCCGGAAGAAGGGTCAAGGTTGCCCTCGGCTCGGCAACTCTGATCGCAACGGAGATCGGCGTGGTGACATTCATGTATTTCGCGGAACTTGGCTACGTGACCGGGTTCTCCTGTTTCATTCTGGGGATCATCGGGTTCTTCGGCTATATGGTGATCGGCAAAACCGGTTTCATCGTGTCAGGGCTGCGGAAGCTCAAAGTCATCACCATTCCGGAGTACTACGAGCTGCGCTACGGCAGGAATGTACGCCTTCTGGGAGGCATCTTGCTCTTTCTCGGCGGCGTGCTGAACATGGGCGTTTTCCTCAGGATGGACGGCATTTTTCTTACTGAGACGATGGGCTTCGGTCCGAACGTGCTGGCAATCGTTATGACCGTCATGCTGTTGATCGTCATCAGCTACACCGTTGTTGGAGGGATGTTCTCGGTCGTCATTACCGATTTCATCCAGTTTGTAGTTCTGGCATTTGGAATGCTCATTGCGACGGCGTTCGTTCTCATCCGCGTCGACTTTGCGACGATCGGAACCGTTGTCTTGAAGCAATTTGGAGAAGCGGGCGTGAATCCGCTCGTCAATCCACGGTTTGGATGGACGTTTCTGATCTGGATGATGATCGGGAGCATAGCAATTTCGGCATTGAATCAACCCGCCGTGTCGAAATCGTTCGCTTCGGAGAGCGCTTCAGTGGGTCGGAAGGTGTTTCTCTATACCGGCATCACGCTCGCAGGAAGATATATGATCCCGATGTTCTGGGGGGTTGCGGCCCTGGCGATGTTCGGACCCACGATGAATCCAACAACGGCGATGCCCCGGCTCCTCGGAACCGTTGTCCCGTCCGGCTTTCTCGGATTGATGATCGCCGGCATGCTTGCCGCTTCCATGTCCACCTACAGTGCTTACTTGCTCGCCTGGAGTTCGGTCGCAACACGAGATATCATCGAACCGTTGAGCAAAAAGGAATTCTCCGAGAAGACGACGATGCGACTGAGTAAGATTATCTCCACACTCATCGGGATCTTCATTCTGGTGTTTGGTCTTTTTTATGAGCTTCCGGCGACGGCATTTCAATACATCGCCATCACCGGAGCAATGTACGCCGCGGGCGCCTTCGGATGCGTTGCCTTCGGGCTCTACTGGAAGCGCGCGAATATCGTCGGTGCATACTGTTCTCTTTGCTTCGGAGCCGTCGCACCCGTCGGATTCCTCGTTCTCGAGCAACTGAAAGGGGTTCTTCCCTCATCCATGCTTTTCCTCATCGACGTCAACGTCTCCGGGTTTATGAGCTTTGTTCTCGCTGCACTTGGAATGATACTTGGTTCACTTGCCACTCAGCGATCACACCCACCGATTGTGCTGAAACCAAAAGAGGAAGGAGCGTAGGGCGATGGATACCACTGTGCTCATTTGGTACGTCATCTTCATCATCGCGATGCTCTTCTTCTTCGGAACGGCCGTTGTCATAACAGTCATCGGCGTCCGGGATTTGAAGGATCTCCTGTCAGGATCAGCCACGAAACAGTGAGTTTGAAGGATTCTTTCAGCCTGCTTGTGACAACACCCACACGTTGAGAAGCAGTGTGCCCGGGGAAAAAGCATTGATTCAATGGGATTCTTTGACTTAATTTATTCTGCAGCACCTCATCATTATTCACAAGACCATCGAGAAGACGTTATGATTCGTTCTTGCATTCTACTGCATATTGTTCTGGTCGTGCTTGCATCGATTGGCCAATCGCAGATCAAAGTCACGCGCTCCGACAAGCTGGCGCTCCCCCGAACGCACTCGTGGTCGCATCCACAGTTCTCCCCCACTGGTGCTTCGGTCTACTTCACGGATCTTGATGGCAACGGAATATGGGAGTATTCTCTCAAGAGCCGCTCGACAAAACAGATAACCGCCGATGCAAAATCAGGGCTGGCCTACAGCATTTCCTCCGACGGAAAGAGCCTCGTCTATCGCCGAACACAGCAGGACAAAGCGAGCCCCGGGCGCAGACAGGACATCGTTCTGACAAATCTGACGAAGCGCTCGACCTCGATTCTTGCATCAGGATCTGATGTCTCGATCCCCACATTTTCGAACAACGTGGCGGTCTACTCTATTCGTTCTCAAACAATCGGTCTCGGCAAAACTGCGGGAACAAATAAGGTTACTGTCCTGGCCATCGAAAATATGAAGATCGTTCTGAGTGTGAACGGGAACAAAGTTGTGCTGGACCCCCTTGGCAACGGGAGCTACATTTGGCCGGTCCTCTCCCCCGATAAACAGCAGCTGGTCGCGTATGAGATGGGGAAAGGCGCGTTTGTTTGTGACCTCACGGGAAAAGTGCAGTCGATGCTCGGCCGCAGAGACGCTCCCTCATGGACCAGAACCGGAAAGTGGATTGTCTACATGGAAGACAAGGATGATGGACACAGGATGATCTCCTCCGATGTGTGTGCAGTTTCTCCTGACGGACAAACGGTCGTTCAGTTGACCTCGACCACCGACATCATGGAATTGGATCCTCAATGCTCCCCAACGGAAAACAAGATTATTTGCAGCACAAGCGATGGCGGCATCATGATTTTTGAGTACGAGGAGCGACCATGAAGCGAGTTACCTCTCTCCTCATCCTGGTAGTTGTCGTCGTTGGTTATGCCCTCTCTCAGAGGGCCGATCTCTCAGGCATCAAGATATGTATCGATCCGGGGCATGGCGGACAGGCCAATGAGGTCGACCCAGACCCCGGAACTCACTTCTACGAGGCAGAAAGCAATTTCGCAAAGGCTCTTCTTCTGAAATCTTTGCTTGAAGCGAAAGGTGCGACCGTTATCCTCACACGCACAACGAATGATTACACCGACAACACAGGTCCGTCCCTCCCCGCGCGGGTGGAATTCGCGAACACCAACAATGCCAACTGGTTTCACTCAATTCACAGTAACGCAACTGGTGGAACCAACACTTCTACCGACTACACCTTGGTGCTAATCAGAGAAAAGCGCCCTGGCGGGACCTATAGCAGCTCAGGAAACGGTCTTGGAGTTTCGGAGACTCAGCAGGCATGGGATATTTCAGCGATAATCGGCCCCAACATCAAATCCAAGATGCGCACAAAGAGCTTATACCCGGAGTCTTTGGATTGGAGTTTCTATGGCGGTGTTAACGGAGGCTTTAGCTTGGGCGTACTTCGTGGGCTCTCGATGCCGGGTGAACTCTCAGAAGGTGAATTCCACGATTACTATCCAGAAACTCGCCGCTTGATGAACAATAGCTATCGGAAAATGGAAGCCTACGCTATCCGCGATGCGTTTCTTCAGTACTTTGGAGTTCCTGCAGACACGCTTTGCATCGTGGCCGGAATTCTCTCCAACGCGACCGGAGTCCTCATCAATGGCGCAAAGGTGAGACTCCTTCCAGAGAACATCGTCTACACTGGCGATAGTTACAATAATGGATTCTACATGTTCGACAGCTTGAAGGCCGGTGCGCACACGCTCTCATTTGAGACGCCGAACTATGAGACCGCATCCGTTCCTGTAACACTGGTAGCGGGAAAAACGCTTTTCCTCGACAGATCATTTGTGGGCGGGGCTCCCGCCGCCATCAGGTACTTCGGCCCGACCACGCGAGACACATTGTATCCCGTCAACCAGACAATTGGACTGTCCTTCTCAGCCGCCATGGACACAGCATCCGTCCGTCAGGCTTTTTCCGTAACCCCCGCTGTGAGCGGGACAATTACCTGGTTCAATTCTCTGTCCAGCCTCGTGTTCAGGCCGGATCAACCGTTCCAGTATCTGACGTGGTACACCTATCGCCTCGCTGCAACCGCACGCACAGCGGGGGGCGGGTACCTTGATGGCAATGGCGATGGAACGGCGGGAGATGATTTCGTCATCAAATTCAGAACAATGCCACCGCCTGTTTCGGTGGAACAGGAATCGGCCATACCGACATTTGGGATTGCGCAGAATTATCCAAATCCTTTCAATCCAACGACCAATTTCGAATTTCGGATTTCGAATCTGGAATTTGTGACGCTAAGGATATATGATGTTCTCGGCCGGGAGGTCGCCATGCTCGTGAATGAGGTGCGTCCGGCTGGAGTGTACACTGTCCGTTGGGATGCCTCGTTGCTCCCAAGCGGGGTGTATTTCTACCGGCTCCGTGCTGGCGATTTTGTCGACACAAAGAAGATGGTTTTTTCGAAATAATAGTATTAGGTGTCGCCTGCTTCCTTAAATGCAAAGGCCCGGAGCGCAAAGCACCGGGCCTTTTTCGTCTAACATCGCACTACTTCCTACTTCTCACGTCTTCCGTCTCACGTTTCACAACCCTTCCCTAATACAGCGTTACTGCACCACGAGGACCGGAATAGAAATTCCATGCCGCACTCTCGAAACCGAGGTGCCGAAGAAGATATCTTTCAGTCCCCTGTGGCCGTGCCCGCCCATAACAAGGAGGTCGATGCCGCTTTCCCGAGATAGCTTGACGAGTTGTTCCGGAACACGTCCATATCCCAGGAGCACCGAGACTTCCACGCCGGTCTTCCGGATCTGATTCGCGAACACTTCAATCTGCTCTTTATCGTGGCGCGCTTCATCGTCATTCGCCTCCGATCCGAAGAGCTGCCCCACCACACCTTCCACCACATGGAAGAGGTACAATGTTGAGCCATATCCCTTCGCAAGAGTATGTGCATGCGAGAGGACTTTGGCATCGACAGAGCTGTAATCGATCGCGACACCGATCTTGGAGAAACGCTGCGGCACGAGCTCGATTGTTTCGGGTGCTGGAGGTGCAGGCTTGCGCCAGACCTTCCAGGATTTTGGCAGTGAAACGTAGATCTGTAGCAATGCGCCTCCCACGGCAAGTGGCACAATAGTCATCCAGAGCCAGATCGCATTAGGACCTGCTGAATCAATCCAACTCGATATCTGGTTCACAATGAGCGTAGAATTCAAGTAACAGAGAACTCCTGCGACAATCCAGGCCAGCACTTTCACCCATCCTTTGTTCACAAAGACTCCCATGAGTTGCTTGTCGCTCGTAAACCTGATGAGCGGTATGACGGCAAACGGGAGCTGCAGACTCAGGATGACCTGACTCAGGATGAGCAAATCGTACGAGCCATGCTC
>JBGPAN010000033.1:0-15218 GCA_041480785.1 Bacteroidota bacterium
GGAAGCGCGGACTTTGTTTTCTTCTTTCCGGAATGGGGGACGCACAACAGAGCCATGCTTCGAGCCGAGGCGCTGATCTATGCGGCGCAAGCTCTTCCCAATCATCCACACGCTGCAAAGTGGAGACACATGGCCAAGATTCTCGCGGACGACAGCATGAAGCAGTGGGAAATTGAAGATGCGACGGTGTACCACCCGGTGTGGCTTACAGCCCTCTATTCATATGCTGATGCATCCGCTCAACCCGAGCTCTTCGATTCACCATTGACGAAATACTACCAAAAATACTTCCTGAAACTCATTGGTCCTCATGGCATCGTGCCGGAGTTCGGCGATGCACGGTGGTTATCAGCCCTGGAAGGTTTGCGGTTTGTGGCAATCTTCGAGAAGGGAGCCGCTGTCTATAAAGATCCGGAACTCAAATGGGCAGCAAAGACTACCTTCGAAACCGCAAGGAAAAATAATGCCTCGCTCGGTGTCGGTGAGGCATACTATCTGTCTGACGCATATCGCTGGGCGGATGAATCTGTGCAACCGAGTCAACCAAAAAGCCTGTCGCAAGAAGTCCTGGAGGATGTCGTTGGCAAAAAAGTCGTCTTCCGTAGCGGTTGGGAACCGGCGAGCACGTATATGCTTCTCAACTACCGGGATGAGGGTGACGGAGGATGGACGTACCGGGAATTTCTTCGACAGACAATCTCTGTCGAAGAGGAAAAAATGACACACGGTCATGCAGATGAGAACAGCATCCCCCTGCTCATGAGCGAGGGTTCCGTGCTTTTGCATGACGCTGACTACCGGAGCGATCTGCCGAGCGGCCCGTACGGAGCCTGGCGGCAGGACTACTTTCACAACCGGCTTGTTGCGCGAACAGGCAAGCGTGACAGCCATCAGGGACTTCTGGAGTTTGTTCAAAACTCCGGCGCCTATCGTCCGGTCAGAACCCAAAAGATCGACTTCCTCAACCTCAAAGAAGTCGATATGAGCCGGACAAGGGTGATCGATGAAGATCTCGGGTATCAAGCTGATCGGGTCATTACCTATGTCAAAGAAGAAAATTGGTTTGTGATTGTCGATGCCGTGAAGATCCTTCGTTCAGGATACTACACATTCTCGACCATGTGGCATGCACAGAATCTGCTGGCGAAAGGCAAAGACTACTTCGACGTGGTGACAGACTCAATCCAAAGTATCAAGTTTCCCACGAATTGTTCACTCCTCATGGTCTTCCCAGAAACGTATGCGAAAACCATCGGCGTTGAATCAATTTCGCGCAGCAATCAGAAAGAAAACGCAATCTATCAAACAATCTCGAGTCAATACAAAGCAGGTGATACAGAGTTGTTTGTAACGGTGCTGATGCCTCATCGACGTGAGGTGAACATCGAGAATTTGAAATCCAGAATCAAATTGATGGATGTGACTGCTCCGTACCGGGCCGTTGGGCTTCAGCTTGGCCGTGGAGATCGTACATCCTCTGTCTGTGTAAAGATTGATTTGACGATGGATATTGCTCGAGAGAACATTCGCCCACGATATCTCTATGCACTCGGTCGGGTGGGATACGGTGACTTTGAGACAGATGCGCACTACATGTTCGCGACAGTGAACAAGGGAAGCATCACATACTCTGCCTCCAATGTTCTCAAGGTTCTCTACAAAGGGAAGCCATTGATGGAGGCCCTGGCGAACACACACGGCCTTCAGCTTGACGGATCACCGGATCGGGTCGGTTATGTCAAATGGAGATATTGGGAAGATACCGTTGAACAGAAATAAGCGTATGATCGTGGAACGAAGATGGTAACGACGATAACATTGAATCCCATGCTCGACAAAACGGTCTACGTCGATCGGGTGGAGCGCGGAACAATTCATCGCGGTTCCAAAATGGAGATGGTCGCCGGAGGAAAGGGGATCAATGTCTCGCGCCAGCTCAAAAACCTGGGAATCAAAACCGTAGCGACAGGATTTCTAGGAGGCGAAATTGGCTCCATCGTGTCCCGACTGTTGACGGAAGAATCGATTGAGCAGGAATTCGTTCGCACACAGGTGGCGACACGCGAAGGGCTCACCTATCTCGAGCCCGATGGGACATGGACGGCTTTTTTTGAGCCTTCACTCCCCGTTGAGCAGTCCGCTGTTCACGAACTGAACAAGAAAATTGGTGACCTTGCCTCGAAGAGCACTTGGATTGTATGCGGTGGAAGCTCGCCGGGAAATGAGGCGGATGACATTTTCTATGAGGCAATGGTTCTTACCCATCGCAACGGAATTTCAAGTGTGCTCGATTCCTATGGTCGTGCGTTCGAGCTTGGATTGAAAGCACAACCCACTCTGGTGAAACCAAACAAGCGCGAATTTGAGATGACGTTTCACCAATCTGTCACGACAGAACTAGACTCTGTCCGGGCTGTCCAATTCCTGCTGGAACAAGGCGCCCGGTACAGTATTCTCACCGACGGTGGGCACATGTTCTATGCTGGCATTCAGGGGCATGTCTGGAAAGTAATGCCGCCTCCAACAAAAGAGGTGAACGCCACGGGTTCAGGGGACACTCTCGTCGCCGGCATTCTGTATGGGTTTCATCAGGGGTGGAAGTTCGAACGGTGTCTTGCGTTTGGCGCTGCGGCGGGAGCAGCAAATGCCCGCGTGTGGGAGGTTGCAAACTCAACCCTGGAAGAAATCTTATCTCTGGAAGCCAGTGTCAAGATTCAACGAATGAGTGTGAAGCCATGAACAGAAGATTTGAACAGGCTTTGAATTGTGAACCGCCGGATCGAATACCGTTCATGCCCGCGATCTATGAACACAAGGCATGGTTTGTCGGGGAAACACCGTCGAAGGTATGTCGAGACTCGCGGCTCTTCACAGCAGCACTTCTGGCTGAGTATGAGCGTGTGCAGCCGGATGCGCTTACTGTTGGAATTGATGTCTACAACGTGGAGCCTGAAGCAGTCGGGTGTAAAGTGATCTACTATGAGGGGGACAACACGTCGGTTCCTGCGATGGCACCGGAGAGCGCGGTGTTTCGAGTCTCAGAAGAGGTTGCGTCGCTCAAAATGCCTGATCCTCAAAAAGACGGCAGAATGCCCTTGAACCTCGAGGTCGCTGGCAACATCATGAAGCTTCTTGGCAAAGAAGTTCCGATTCGAGGTGCCCTTTCGGGGCCGTTTTCACTTGCGGCACACTTGAGCGGACTGGAGAACCTCTTCAACCTTATGTTCATCCAGCCCGATCTCGTACGCGAGCTTCTTGGCTTTGCCTGCGAAGTGATCAAGCGATACGGTCAAGCCTTTATTGAACTCGGATGCGGTGTTGTGGTTTTTGATTCTCAGGCTTCATCCGAACTGATTTCGCCGCTATTGTACCGTGAGTTTGTTCTCCCGAGAACGTGCGAGCTGATTGAACACTTCCACCGACAGGGAGTCAGGAATGTCCCTCTTATTATCGGTGGTAATACCACAAAAATGCTTGACGAATATCTCGAGACCGGTGCCAACAATGTGCTGTGTGATGTGAAAGCGGATTCAAAGGAATTCCTGCAGAAGTGTTCGACTGCCCGTCGGGCGTTCAGACGGAACATGGATTCCACAGATTTTCTGGCCATCTCTGCTGAAGATGTGCACCGCCGCACGGTCAAATGTTTGGAAGAGTCAGGCGGCTACTCCGGCTTCATTCTTGGTACGGCCATACTACCGTACGGAACGCCCCTCTCACTTCTTGCCGCTATTCGGAGCGCAATACAGAAATACAAACGTTCGTAAGACTGACCGGAGAACATGAGAGAATTACAGGATCTTGCCCAGCTTCTGGAACAGGGAGAATCACAGAAGGTGTTGGCCCTGACACAACAGCTCGTGGACTCAGGGGTGTCTCCGCAGACCGTTCTGAATGACGGATTGATTGCGGGGATGGCAGTGGTGGGAGAGAAGATGCGAAACGGAGAAATGTACCTGCCTGAAGTCCTGCAGTCTGCCGGTGCAATGAAAGCTTCGCTGAAGATCCTGAAGCCACATCTTGCCCGTGAAGGGGCGAAGTCGCGGGGGAAAATACTCATCGGCACGGTGAAGGGCGACATGCACGATATTGGAAAGAACCTCGTCGGCATCATGTTGCAGGGGGCGGGTTTTGAAATTGTTGACATCGGCCTCAACGTAGAGCCACAGAAATTTGTTGCCGCCATTACGGAACACACACCGGCGATTGTCGGCCTCTCTGCAATGCTGACAACGACGATGTTGAACATGAAAACGACAATCGATGCCATTGTCGAGGCGGGACTTCGGTCGAACGTGAAGATCATCATTGGCGGCGCGCCGGTCAGCCAGAAATTCGCAGATGAAATCGGTGCCGATGGCAATTCACGTGATGCCGTCCTCGCTGTTGACAAAGTAAGACAGCTGATTGGTCACACCTCTTGAACTACACAACTTGAACACTGCAAATGAGAAATATATTCAAGACACTCGCAATTCCGGATCAGCGACAACTCATGTTTGGGAGAACGCCCGAGCCTCTGACCTGCGGCTTTGGTCTCAAGCTCGGGAACGGTCAGGTCTATCCTGAGCTGAACTTCACACTTCCGACCATGCCGCTGGTAGAAACAAATTGGGCAGCTGTCGTCGCTCAGTATGAGGAGATCGGAACGATCATCGAACGGGCAGCAGGAAGACTGAAACCGCCGGGTCTGATGGTAGAGTTTGAGCTCTTGCCCCCGATGACTGAACATCCATCGTGGGGAGCAGAACTGACGTCACTGCTCCTCCGGCATCTTTCCCAACTACATAAGGATACCGGCATTCCGTGCGCTTTGCGCGTTACTCCAACGGATATCAGAGATGTGACGAAGCCTCCGGAATTGAGGTCTGGAAAACCGCTCGAATTGCTGCTCCAGTCATTCGAGCAGTGTGCCGTGGCGGGAGCGCACGTGCTCTCGATAGAATCGGTCGGCGGTAAGGAAGTGCATGATGAAGCACTGCTCTATGGAGACATTGAAGGGGTGATCTTTGCACTTGGCGTTCTTGCGTCACGGGACATGGAATTTCTCTGGGAGAAGATCGTCGCAATATGTTCAAAACATAACGTTGTGCCGGGCGGCGATTCGGCCTGCGGCTTTGCCAACACAGCTATGCAGCTCGCCGGACAGGGAATGCTTCCGGAAGTCCTGGCCTCTGTCGTTCGTGCTGCAAGTTGCGTTCGCAGCCTCGTGGCGTATGAATGCGGTGCCTTTGGACCGTCGAAAGACTGCGCTTATGAAGGTCCAGTCATTAAGGCAATCACAGGGGCACCGATTGCCATGGAGGGAAAATCAGCGAGCTGTGCGCATTTTAGCCCGGTGGGAAACGTCGCAGCGGCGATGTGCGATCTGTGGAGTAACGAATCAGTACAAAACGTGCGATTGCTCTCGGGTCCGGCGCCCGAGGCCTATTTTGAATTACTCGTCTATGACTGCCGACTCTTCAATCAGGCCCTTGAGACAAAAACAGAAAACATGTATCAGAACCTTCTTGTCTCATCCGACATCCATTTGAGTCCACAGGCGTTCGTGCTGTCGCCGGAATCGACCATGCGAATTGCGACTGCTGTTGTGAGGGAGTCGGGCCACTATGCACAAACCCTTGCGGCAGCCAAAGAGGCGGCGTCTCTCCTGAGTGAAGGAGTGCGACATAAAGAACTTCAGTTGAACTCCCGCGAAACGGAGTGGCTGGAGAGAATCACGCGGGAATTGGATGCTCTTCCTTCCGACGAGCAGGATATGATTATTACCATGCAGGAGCGATACGGCCATCTTTTCGCAGCCAACAGCTACGGCTTGTGAACACGATGTGTCGGAACGCATAATACTATTCCCCTACCCATCGAGGCGATTTCTTCTCCCTCTGAATTCATAGCGCGAAGGACTACCATGCTAACGATTCTTGAACTCCTAACACAGACAAAAGCCATCAACATCTCCTCCTCGTCCGTAAAAGTCGAACAGACAGTCGCTCGCGAACTGAAGAACCTGATTGGAGGCCGGGTGGAGATCAAACAAGCTTCAGGATTGAATGCGCCGGTCGGGACGGTGCGACTTGGTGTAATCCAGGAAAAGTCCAAGTGGCGAACCATACATCCTTCTCTTGATGGAGCCAAGGATTGGATGATGGCGAGAGTGAAAAACGGAGGTGGCGCCGAACTCCTGGCCTCGCGCCCACATCTGCTCTACTATCTCTTCGCTCAATTGATGGAGAATTGGAAAACGGAAAGCGTCCAACAATTTGCAGATGGCAGGATTCTTCATCCTTCGTTTCGCAATCTTCGTCCGGTGTACGATCTTTTCCTGACGCAACACGCACGCACGGTGCGCAACTTTGACCGTGAAGAACACATCCGCAACCTTGCTCGGATGGGCTTTTCACACGCTGAAGTCAATGGGCTGGCATTCGCTGTTCCGTTTGAGCGCGGCCCCCAGGGGGAGCTGCTTCACCGATTCTATACGTACTGCCCCGCTCTGGATCAATTTGTCTCGAGCCGCCTCAATAAAGGCACCTATGACGATGACTATTTGCAGGCAAATCTGAATTTCCTAAAGACCAATGCGGCCCTTGCAGAGAACTATGGTCTCGAACCCGGCATGGTATGCTTTGAGCCGCGGTCCGTGCCCGATAATCTACTTCAGAAGTATCCGATGCTGCGCGGCGCGCGGGTTGATCATCCAATTCGAAGCTGGCATCCGCGGTATAATCTCTCGATCGCTCATCCAGTTGTACGGGAGCACTATGCGGAGATGATGGAGAAAATCCTCCGGGAAGTTCCGAGTCTCGGGTACATCTCCATCTGGTCGAACGACAGCGGTGCCGGGTTTGAGTACACGAGTTCGTTGTACGTAGGACGCAACGGCGGTGGTTACGTCATTCGCGAATGGAAAGGCGACACTGAAATTGCCGAGTCGGCCGCCAACAACCTGATCCGTTTTCAAAAAATACTCCGGGATGCTGGCCGAAAAGTCAATCCAAAATTCCGCTCCCTGATACGCCTTGAACCATTTTGGGCAGAACATGAATATATTTGGAAGCAACTCGAAGACGGGCTTGATGTTGAAGTCTCGTCGTTGTTGACCAAAGGGTGGGGATTGGCGTACAAACATCCCAAGTACAAAGAAGCGCGTGAAATCCACGGGACAGCGCTTCACAACAAGTTTGTGGACGCGGAAAAGCCCGTTATCGAGGAACTCAGGCAGAAGAAATCGGAGGCGGACGTCTATTTCAACCCCGGCATCATCTGGAACCACGAACCACTCATTGGAATTCCATTCCCGCATCTTGTGTACGACAAATTAACGGATATGTATAAACAGGGGGTGACAACGCCCTGCTACAACGGGAGCGCAACGCCTCAATCGTTCGCGCCGTACAATATTAATCAGGAAGTGGTGCGGGCGTATCAGGGCAATAGCGCCCTGGACCTCGAGGCCTTTCTTCACAAGAAAGCAGAAGAATGGATTGGTGAACCCCTTGCTGCTGATCTGGTGAAAGTCTGGAACCACTCGGATGAGGCATACCGATCATTTCCCATTCCCATCTGGATCTATTCCTCCTGGGCAACCTGGTATCGACTTCCGACGCGGCCCATCGTTCCGAACGTGGAGGCTATTTCGGAAAAGGACCGCGAATACTATGAACAGTTCTTACTGGCGACCTCTCACAATAGATGCAGGGTAGACTTCCGGTACGACGTGGGATTTGACCTCGTCGATCCGGCTCACGCGTTGCATTGCGTGAAACTGATCGATCGTGATCTTTTCCCGCACATGGAGGCGGCGTTGAGACTGCTTCGTCACATGAGAGATCGTGCTACAACCGATGCAGCTCATGCATGCATTACAGACGTGACGGACAGAATGCGAGGGTTGTACTGCTGGTACCGTACGCAGCGGAACGTGGCGGCATGGGTGGCGGGTGTGCATGGATATCTCGAGACGAAGGATAAGAAGGTCAGGAAGGAATGCCGGAAGCTTTTGAAGGAAATGGTCCTGGATGAAATTCAAAACACGAAGAAGTTACTTGAGCTTTGGGAAACCTCCAGTACCAACTGGATGATTTTGTCGGCTGTTGGCGAAACAACTTTCATCTATTACAAGAATTTTGGCGAACAGCTGAAGCGAAAAATTGCGCTGATGAAAGGGCGCGAGAACGACGAGCCGCATGTGGATCCAAACTTCCAGTGGCGTGTGCCGGGATTCACTGATGTGAAAGCATAGAAGGAGGTGTTGTGATCGACCGGCCTGAGACGGCATTGCCGAAGAAGATTGTCATAGCGCCAGATTCGTTCAAGGGTTCGCTGACCGCTCACGAGGCCGCCTCTGCGATGGAACAGGGAGTGCTGCAGTTGCTCCCGGATGCTCACATCATCAGGCATCCTGTCTCCGACGGAGGTGAGGGTTTGGTGAGTGTCGTCACTCCGGCTCTTGGGGGGTGTATTGTGACGACGAACGTCAGCGGCCCGCTCCCGGGCCAGCGTGTTGATGCCCGATGGGGTCTTTCTTCAGATGGCTCGACGGCAATTATCGAGATGGCAGAGGCAGCGGGGCTGACTCTTGTTCCTGCTGATCGCCGGGATCCAAAGATCACAACGACGTACGGAGTTGGAGAGCTCATCCGGGCTGCTCTCGATGCTGGCGTTTCTTCAATTTTGATTGGAATCGGTGGAAGCGCCACCAACGATGGCGGTGCCGGGATGGCGGAGGCGCTCGGTGTCAGATTTTTCGATGCAAGCGGATGGCCGCTGGGTCGCGGTGGTGCCGCTCTTCTCAATATTGCTTCGATTGATCTTCACGGAAGAGACGTGCGTCTCGACAACATTGAAGTCCTTGTTGCGTGCGACGTACAGAACACGCTGTGCGGCGTTCAGGGGGCATCCGCCGTCTATGGTCCGCAAAAAGGGGCTAGGCTCTCGGATGTCTCCTTATTGGATAAAGCACTTCTTCGATTCGGCAAGACAGTTCACAGTGCCCTTGACATTAACGTGTTGGATCTCCCTGGTGGTGGTGCGGCAGGCGGGATGGGTGCTGGACTCGTTGCCTTTTGTGGCGCATCGTTGAAAAAGGGGATTGATCTGGTTTTACAGGTAACCGGATTTGATGATCACCTGCAGGGGGCAGATCTCGTTCTTACGGGAGAGGGCACAATCGATCGACAGGTGCGGTTTGGGAAGGCACTATCCGGTGTCGTCGGGCAGGCGAAACACCGCAACATCCCGGTGGCAGCTGTCGTTGGTTCAATCGAAGGACCCCGGGAGTCTTTTTTGAATGATGATTTTCTGATCGACCTCGAATCACTTGTCGATGCCCACACGTCTTCAGAAGAAGCAATGCGTAACGCACAATCTCTGACTACCGAACGAACCAAACTGTTGATTCAACGGTATTTAAGTCGTAAGTACATCTCCTAAGCGGATTTTTGCCCTCGAAAAATGAGCGGAGTACTTACCCGACCTATGAAGAAACAGTCTCGATTGCTTGATACCCTTGCTGTAGTTTTTCTTGCGGTTGTATGGGGGCTCGCGTGGCCTGTGTCCAAATTCGGTCTGCGCGATTGCGATCCCTTCCTGCTGGCGAGCCTCCGCAGCATCGTTGGTGGGATTTTTTTGTTCGTCTGGCGCTTGAAAAAAACGGACAAAGAACCATTTGACCGGCACACATTATGGGTGGCATTCGTTGCGGGGACATGTTGGGTGGGAATCCCCATGGCTCTCACGTTGTGGGCGTTGCTCTACATCAATGTTGGCTTGGGCTCTATTCTTCAAAGCACGACCCCGTTTTTCGTGGCGGCCTGTGCCTACTTTCTGTTAGGGGAGAAACAGTTCTCCTTCGCCAAGATTGCCGGCCTTGTGCTGGGGTTCGTTGGTATCGTTGTTCTTTTTTCAGACAAGCCGATCACAGATGTTACCAGCGTGACCATTCTCGCTGCGTTTGCCGTACTGATCCCTTCGGTTCTCAACGGCTATGGGCAAGTGTACGCTCGCAAGCACTTTCACGGGAAAGATCAGTTTGGATTCATGACCATCATTTTGATCATTGCAGGACTTGAATCGTTGCCCTTCAGCTTTCTCAACGGAATGCCGAAAGTTACGCCGACCATCGATCTGGCGTTCGCGGTCCTCTATCTGGGAATTGTTGCTTCAGCGATTCCGTTTGCGGTGTACTTTGCGCTTCTTGTTCGTGTCGATATTGTTATCCTTTCCATGGTGGGGTACGTTATCCCGGTCATCGCTGTCGTTTCGGGCATGGTTTTGTTCGGCGAACGAATGACCCCTCCGGAAATGGCTGGATCCATCATGGTGCTCGTCGGCGTTGTACTCGCCACACAATATGATCTTGTGAAGTCTAAAATCCTGTCCCGGCAAATCTCGTAAGGGGATCTCTCATGATTCGCATTGGCCTGGTTGATCTTGACACATCCCATCCAAAAGCTTTCACGAAAATTCTGAACGGAATGCCCGGTGTGAAAGTGAATGCTCTTTGGGATGGCCGTGACGTGTGGCCCGAGGGCTACGATGAGCAGTTCGCGCGGGAGAACGATGTCCCGCATGTCTGCAAAAAACTTGAAGACATGGTCGAACACGTGGACGCGGTCATGATTCATAGTGTGAACTGGGACAAGCATGTTGACAGGGCGTATCCCTTCATCGAGGCAAAGAAACCGGTGTTGATCGACAAGCCGATCGTAGGGAAAGTGCGTGATATCTACAGCCTCATCGAACTGCACATGTCACACGGCACACCGATGTTTGGCGGATCGGCGTTGCGCTACGCACAGGAAATTCCCATGCTGCGATCACAGGCGGACCGGATTGGGGAGATCTCGACCGTCGTTGCTACCGGACCGGGCGACTTCTTCAGCTACGGAATTCACACGACAGAGCTTGCTCAAGGAATGATTGGTACGGGCGCGAACTATGTCGAGTACGTCGCCGAGAACAAATCGTCCTTCATCGCCGTCACTTACCACAATGGATTCGTGTTGATGTTGCAGCTCCAGCAGCCATTCCACGAGTGGTCTCTGTGTCTGTATTCAGCGACTGGTATGCATACCGTTCGCGTTGATCCCGGTCGCATCTACGAGGCCTTTCTTCAAAACTTCATTGACATGGTGAACGGAAAAGAGATTCCCTTCTCACTCGAAGCACCACTGGAAGCGGTCAAGATCCACATCGCAGCGAAACTGTCCCGGCAACATGGCGGAAGAATCTATCTTTCGGAAGTCCCCGCGGAAGAGGGATTTGACGGGGCCGCCTATGCAGCGGAATATGCGGCAGCGAGACGAAGAGGAGCCTGATCCATGAAAAGAGGGGATAAGCGTGTTGTCATTCTTGCCGGCGGCATTTCGTCGAGGATGAAGTCGACACCCGCCGAGGGACATTTGGAACCTGAGCTTGCGAAGCAAGCCGAGGAGAGAACAAAAGGAATGATCAGTGTTGGTAAGGGAGGCAGGCCGTTTCTTGACTACCAACTCTACAACATGAAGAAAGCGGGAATTGATGATATCGTGATTGTTGTGGGGGAAAAGGATGAAACGTTGCGGCAGTATTATGGATTGAAAGATCGTGACAACCAGTTCCATGGTCTTCGTATCACGTATGCAATTCAGCGTATTCCCGAGGGCCGAAAAAAACCAATGGGGACGTCGGACGCGTTGCTGCAGGCGCTTCTCGTTCGTCCGGATTGGAAGGGGGGCGACTTCATCGTATGCAATAGCGATAACCTCTATTCTGTTCGGGTTTTCACAATGCTGCTCGACTGCGACGCCCCAAACGCCTTGATCGACTATGACCGATCGGGGTTGGAATTCGCCGAGACAAGATTCGCCCAATTTGGCATCACCCAAAAGGACAAAGACGGATACCTTGTGGAGATTGTTGAAAAGCCGCCGCTCGAAGAGCTTGAACGTCTGCGCGGTGCGGATGGAAGTCTCAGGGTGAGTATGAATATTTTCCGGTTGAACTACGAAATGATCTTTGATCCGCTCAGAAATTGTCCCGAGAGTCCGGTGCGCCACGAAAAGGAGTTAGTCACGGCCGTGACCGCAATGGTAAAACTCCATCCGCGATCCTTGAAAGCGCTGCCGCTCAAAGAACATGTTCCGGACCTCACCTACAAAGACGACATTGCGGTGACGAGCGAGTATCTCCGGAAGCACTATTCCACTCTGGACTGGTAGAGACTAGAAGCCCGGACGAAAACTCAGATTCTGCCACAAACGCAAAAAAGCAATCATGTCACCCCGAGATGTTTCTGCTCGGGGTCTAAAAGCGAGGTCCCGAACAAAATTCCCGCTTCTCGATTCCGCTTGCGAGCGGGATTCAGAAAACGAACATTTCGGGACGACATCACAGAGAAAGAGGTCTCAATTCTTTTACTTCTTGTGATGGTTTGTGTCCTTGTGTCTTCTGCCGCTTTACGGCATCCCGCTCTTTTTGATAGCATTATAGTTGCGGGAGTGGCACGACTTTTCGGCCGCATCTCCAATTCAAAAAGCACACTCAACCCTCAGCGACTGTCATAGAATCCGTGCAACGAGATCTTTCTGAAGAGCTCCGGCGAATCTACAATTCCTCACCAGACGAGCTTCTCCTTCATATCGCCCGCTACGAACGGCTTCTCGCCTTGTATCGCTTGAGCTTTTCCGGACAAAATCCGGAGTTCATCGTCCGAGCCCCCGGTCGCGTCAATCTTATCGGTGAGCACACAGACTACAACGGCTATCCCGTGATGCCGATGGCGATTGACCGGGACTTCGTCTTCGTCCTCGCTCCGCGCACGGACAGCACTATTGACATCACCAATGGATCGCCTTCGTTCAGACGCAGAACGTTTGATACGCGATTTCCTGTAACCCCCTATGAACAAGGGGATTGGGGAAACTACATCAAGGCTGCAGTGCACGAGATTCTCGAGGCTGGTTGGATCGATGCGAAGAAGGCAATTGGCTTTCAGGCGGTTGTCGGGGGAACGATTCCGGAATCGGCCGGACTATCTTCATCCTCGGCACTCGTGGTTGCGTCTGCACTTGCATTCCTTACGGTAAACAACAAGCAGATCGACAAAGATCGGTTGGCGGAACTGCTAGCCCGGGCAGAGCGATATGTTGGCAGTGAGGGAGGGGGAATGGATCAGGCTGTCTCCTTGCTGGCAGAAACCGGAAAAGCGCTTAAGATTGATTTCTTTCCCCTGCGAACACAACTGACAAGCCTGCCAGAAAAACTCTCCTTCGTCGTCTGCAACAGTCTTATTCGTGCACCAAAAAGTGAGAGCGTCCGCTATGCTTATAATCGGCGGGTGATTGAATGTCGTCTGGCGACCGCACTTGTTGCCAAGGCTGTCGAGGAACGATCTGGGAAGAGTATTCATCCGAACCGGCTCGCAGACCTCTCTGGTCAGAAGCTTGGACTTGAGCAGCGTACCATCGACAAGATCGTTGCCCAAACATTCGGCCAAAAGCCCTTGTCGCTGAAAGAAATCGCTCAACATCTCGGGGAAACAACAGAAGCCATCCAGAATCGATTGTGCACTCTCCGCGATGGCAGCGTGTTAACTGAACCTCCAGATGGATTCAAGATCTGGAATCGGTATAAGCATGTAGTCACCGAGGCGCAACGGGTCGATCTGGCCGTCGCGGCGTTTGGGTCTGGTGATGCCGCCGCTGTCGGTAGACTCATGAATGAATCGCATACCAGCTGCCGTGATGACTACGAGATCAGCTGTCCGGAGCTTGAGGCTCTTGTGTCGATTGGCCGCGAATTTGGAGCTCTTGGTGCGAGGCTGACGGGAGCAGGATTCGGCGGCTGCACGGTGAACGCTGTTCCATCCAACCAGGTTACACGATTCATAAGCGATGTGACATCTGCATATTACCACGGATATGTAAGGCAGGAGAGAGATAGACCCTTCACGAACTATACAGATCTTCACGACGTTATTTTCGTATGCCGCGCGACAACAGGAGCCGGAGCGTGGCCCAACAGAGGAGACCGTTGAGTGTCCGGTACGCCCGTCTTCAATACCGTTAACCTTCTCGACTACGGACTGATCGCCCTTCACTTCGTGATCATCATCTGGGTCGGCATCTATGCCGCGCGTCGCAATAAAAACACCGAGGAGTACTTCAAAGGAGGCGGGCAGATTCCGTGGGTCATCGCGGGTCTGTCGAACTGGGTCGCAGGCTACTCGGCGTTCATGTTTGTTGCCGCTGCCGGTTTTGCGTATATGAACGGCATTGGCGCCGCAGTCATCTTCACGTCTGCATTCTGGGCGTACGGCGTGGGCTACTTTGTCTTCGGGAAGTTGTGGCGGCGCGCTCGCTTGGCGTCTCCACTCCGGTTCCTTACCCGGCGATATTCTGCTTCGACGACATATTTCTATTCGCTGGTCTCTATTATTCCACAAATCGTCGGCATCGGTCAAGGCCTGTACATCCTGTGCATCTTTATTTCAACCGCCCTGGGATTCAATGAGCGAGTCTTTGATCTTGGTTTTGTATTGGTCAGCGGGTTTCAGCTCTCTATCATTCTGGTCGGCACCGTGATGGTTGTGTACTCGGTGATCGGCGGACTGTGGGCTGCGGTGCTTTCCGATTCGGTGCAGGCTATCATTGTCACGATCATGACGCTGATCATCTTTCCGGTTGCGTTTGCCTATTTGGGAGACGGACACGGAATTATGGCCGGTTTCTCCAGGTTGCTCAACGAGGCTCCTCAAGGCTACTTCCAGCTGAGCGGGGATACAGCCAAGCCGTTGTTTCTTCTCGCCTATTTCATGAATGTGATGTTGGGCTACAATGTCGGTTGGGCGATTGTTCAACGGTATGGCAGTGTCGCTGATGAGCGGGACACGAAAAAAATGGCGATCCTCTGCGCGGTGCTTTCGGTCTTTGGACCGCTTCTTTGGATTCTACCGGTCATGGCAGCAAGAGTCATCTTGCCGGACATGGCTGCACTTTGGCCCTCCATTGCGGTTCCAGCGGAGGCGTCATTCGTCAGCCTTGTGCTGATGCTCCTGCCGCACGGACTGATCGGTTTTGTTGTTTCTGCAATCCTCTCGGCGACGTTGGGACAATCGGGGGACACGTTCAATTGGCTGGCGGCAACTGTCACCCGGGAGGTGTACGTGCCGCTGACGAAACGCTGGTATGACAGAATCCCGTCAGACAAAAGTCAATTGCGGGTCGGTCGGGTATCGA
>JBGPAN010000034.1:0-15098 GCA_041480785.1 Bacteroidota bacterium
ATTCAGAGAAAAGGTGATGCGCCGAAGGTCTTCGCGCCGAGCGTTTTCCTCAAAATAGACTCGAATGGATTGGTTACCATCATCGTGCCGAGATCGGAATTGGGCCAGGGGGTCTTTACTTCTCTGACGATGTTGATTGCAGAAGAACTTGAGGTAGACTGGGAGAAGATAAAGGTCGAAAATGCTTATGCGGATAAAAAGTTCGGCGACCAAAACACAGGCGGAAGCACAAGCATTCGAAAATCCTGGGAGCCCCTCCGAGTTGCGGGCGCGACAGCAAAAGCAATGCTCCTAACGGCAGCTGCTGCCCGGTGGAAGGTAGCCTCGTCCGGCTGTGTGGCTGAACAGGGCTTTGTTATCAACAAAGTCGCGGGTAAGAAACTCGCCTATGGCGAACTGGTTGAAGATGCATCAAAACTGCCTGTTCCCACGGATGTAAAACTGAAAGATCCGAAAGATTACAATATCATTGGGAAGAAGGTCCATAGGCTGGACACACCTGGCAAGCTGTATGGTGAAGCTCTTTTCGGAATAGATCATACGTTGCCCGGAATGTATTTTGCCACCATAAGCCATTTCCCAACGTTCGGTGGCGGAATAAAGAAGCATGACGCAACAAGAGCAAAATCCTTGAAGGGAGTAATCGATGTAGCCGTTATAAGCACAGGAATAGCCGTCATCGCGGAATCGATATGGCTGGCGTTCAAAGGAAAAGGCTTGCTCTCGGTGGATTGGGATCCGGGAGTCAACAGGAACGTGAGTTCTGAGAGTATTCACAAGTTGATGACTGAGAAGCTCACGGACCCCGGCGAACTCTTGACTCGCATCGGGAATCCGGCGATACCGCAGAAGAGCGAAATGGTGATCGAAGCATTGTACGAGACTCCTTTCCTTGCACATGCCACAATGGAACCAATGAATTGCCTGGCACATTTCAGGGACGGAAAAGTTGAGCTATGGGCGCCGACACAAAATCCTCAGGGCGCCCAATCTGCTGTGGCAAAGGCTCTCGGGTTGAAAGAGGAAGACGTGACTGTCTACGTGACGTTCATCGGCGGCGGATTTGGCCGAAGAATTGAAGTCGACTATGCAGTCGAGGCGGCCGAGATTTCCAAACATATTGGCAGGCCGATAAAGCTCACATGGACACGAGAAGAAGATATCAAACACGATTTCTATCGTCCGCCGAGCATCCATCAGCTGAAAGCAACACTTTATGACAATGGGAAGCCGCTCTCGCTCCGGCATCATGTCATTACGCCTTCCATCGAGGAGTTCAAATCACAGACGAAGCTGGATGCAAGTCATTATGATTTCAAAGGCGGCGCGCTTGAGAGAGAATACAAGATTCCCTTTATGGAGTTGACCGGTAGCATTGTCCCCACTCCGATTCCGATCGGATACTGGCGGTCGGTTTATCGTTCCCAGAATCCTTTTGCTCTTGAATCGTTCATTGATGAAATGGCCGTGGCGGCGAAGAAGGATCCGTTTGAATTCAGAAGAGACATGCTCCCGGAGAAGTCGAGACTATGGAACGTTCTCACTGTTGCAGCTCAAAAGTCAGACTGGTATGGCCGATTGAGAAAGGGGCAAGGGAGAGGTATTGCCTGTGCAACGGCGTATGACAGCTATTGCGCTTTTGTCGCTGAAGTCACTCTACAGCACGGGACCAATTTCAAGGTCGACCGGTTTGTCTGTGCAATTGATTGCGGATTAGTAGTGAATCCGGACACTGTGGAGGCGCAGATGCAGAGTTGTGTCGCCTTCGCGTTGTCAGCGGCTTTGAAGCAACGTATCACCGTCAGGAATGGGGGAGTGGTAGAAAGCAATTTCGATAGCTACCCGATCCTCACCTTTGACGAGATGCCAAAGGTCGAAGTGCACATCGTGCAGAATACTCTTCCGGTTGGTGGAATCGGAGAATTAGGCATTGGAGTCACTGCGCCCGCGCTGTGCAATGCAATTTACGCGGCAACCGGAAAAAGAGTAAGAAGACTGCCAGTGGATCTGAGTCAAGAAAACTGAAGAGGGATTACACGACAACGTTGATCACAATACTCAGAAGAGGGGAGTTCGAAATGATGCGACATGTTCTGCGTCGAATGGAAATCTTTTTATTCCTGTGTTTGCTTTCATCGGTGGCCCTGGCTCAGGTTATGCGCCAGCCGTATTTACAGGTCGTGACCTCCACGAGCATTGTTATACGATGGGATACTCAAACCTCCGAAGTTGGAACGGTGAATTACGGCGTTTCAGCGACCTCACTAACGGGTACTCAAATGGAATCCAGTGCAAAGACAAAACATGAAGTACTGATTCCCGGACTTTCCCCGAAACAAAAATATTTCTATTCCATAACAGGGCCGTCCGGTGGTAGTCTGGACCAGTATTTTATCACTGCGCCGGCAATTGGGACGGTTCAATCCACCAGAATCTGGGTGGTATCTGACTTTGGTCAATCAAACAGCACATCTGATGACGCTCGCAGACTGCAGACCGTCGGCTTCTGGAAAGCATTTAACAATAACGATGTGCATGCTGATGTGCTGCTTTCTCTTGGTGATCAGTCGGAACAAGACACGGAAGCGCAACTTCAGGCTAACTACTTCAACCAGCTTCAAGACGTTCTCAAATCGACGCCCCTGTTTACGATAGCAGGAAATCACGAAGATACTGACGGAGAAGTGAGTTACAAAGCAACATTTACGGTACCGACGAATGGTGAAGCCGGGGGATACCCTTCTGGTACCAAAGACTACTACTCGTTCACTTTTGGAAATATCCATTTTGTTGGATTGACGGTTGAGAATAACGTGAGCATATCCGGCGCTCAAAAAACCTGGCTTCAGAACGATCTTGCAACCAATAAGTCCGATTGGCTGATCGCTTACATGCACCGGCCTATGCACAGCGCAGGCTATCATCCCACAGATGGGGACGCTACAGCGCTGGCGATGAAAGCAAACTGGCTCCCTTTGCTGGAAGCGGCAGGAGTCGATCTGATCCTTTCCGGTCACAACCATGTGTACGAACGAACGTACCTGCTTGATAACCTCACAGGTAATTCCACAAGCATCACAGCTGCCAATAAGATAGACACGGCGCTCGGCAGGATAGGTGTGGATCATGCTTACCAGAAGGAACCAGGGCGACCGCATTAGGGCGAGATCTTCATTACGTGCGAAGGCGGCGGCACATCCAACGATCCCAAATACCTTCCGGTTCCCTTCAGTTTCACTCCCGTCGTGTTCAAGCAATCCGTCGATGAGGGCTCGTTGGTCATCGATGTCACCGGTAGCAATCGCATGGATGTTAAATTTCTTTGTGATCAATTCGATCTTTTCACTTACAGCCACATCTGGGATAGCTTGACGGTCATCAAGGCGCCGAAGGTAACATCTGTTAACGGTGACAGGATTGTCCTTCCGAATGATTTCTCGATTACAAATTATCCCAACCCCTTCAACCCGTCAACGAAGATTTCATATCATCTGCCACAAAGCGGGTCCGTGAAGATCGTCATCTATGACTTGGTTGGTCGCATAGTTACTACCATGCTCGACGCTGCGGAAGAGAAGGGATATCATACTATTGATTGGAATGCAAAAGACGAAAATGGTTATGATTTACCGAGTGGAATTTACTTTGCGCTGATTCAATCGGGTCGATTCACAACAAATGCCAAAATGATTCTTCTGAGGTAAGATCGCTGACGGCGCAATCAGCGAGAATCTTTCAACAGAAACCGAGGCATGAAATGAAGCATTGTTTTGTTGGCCGAAAAGGACTGTTGCTGTTTCTGCTTTTGCTCTCAGTCCAAGTGTCTGCGCAAGTTACGCGACAGCCATATCTTCAAATTATCACGCCAAACAGCATTGTGGTGCGGTGGGATTCTGACAGCTCGAGGGTTGGAACGGTCTGTTATGGGACTTCAGCAACGTCGCTGACAAGCGTAAAGTCTGACACTGGCGGCACAACAAAACATGAGGTAAGAATTGCCGGATTATCCCCAAAGCAAAAATACTACTACTCTGTGACGGGCTCTTCCAACGGGAGATCGGATCAATACTTTGTGACTGCACCCATAACGGGTACTCGTCAATTCACAAGGCTTTGGGTCATTTCGGATTTTGGCCAATCATATACTGCCGAGTGCGACGCCCGCAGGCTCGTCACGATCAATGTCTGGAAAGCATTCAACAACAATTCTCTCGCTGCTGATTTCATCCTCTCGTTGGGTGACCAATCAGAATGGGATTACGATAGCCAGCTTCAGGCCAACTACTTCGACCAGCTTGTGGATGTGGTTAAATCGACACCCCTCCTCACTGTTGTGGGAAATCACGAGAACGATACCGATAAGCGTGTGGTATACAAATCCGTATTCTCGGTACCGACCAATGCAGAAGCGGGTGGAGTCGCTTCGGGCACCAAGGACTACTATTCTTTCGATTATGGAAACATCCATGTCGTCGTGTTGTCAGCCGAAGATGTCGAGATGGGCGGCGCCGAGAAGACCTGGCTTCAGAATGACCTGGCGAGCAACAAATCCGATTGGCTGATAGCGGCCATGCACCGACCCATGCAGAGTGCAGGCTATCACAAGACAGATACAGATCCAATTGCCCTTTCAGAGAAAACAAATTGGCTGCCCGTGCTGGAAGCCGCGGGAGTCGACCTCATTCTCGCCGGCCATAATCACGTGTACGAAAGATCTTACCTGCTCGATAATCTCACGGGCATTTCAACCAGCATCACGCCAGCCAATAAAATCGACACGGCGCTCGGCAGACCAGATGTCGATCATGCGTATCAAAAGGTGCCAGGTCAGCCTCACAAAGGAACAATTTTCATCAACTGTGAAGCCGGGGGAATTTCAAATGAGGCGAGTTATCTCCTCCATCCGTTCAGCTTCACCCCGGTAGTCTACAGGGGATCTGACTACGAAGGGTCGCTTGTCGTCGATGTTGACGGAAGCAATCGGATGAACGTGAAGTTCCTGTGTGACGAATTGAATGCCAATGGAAGCCACATTTGGGACTATTTTACGATCAGCAAGTCGGCGAGCGTTACTTCCGTTGAAGACAGTAGGAATTTGATGCCGAACGATTTCTCTATTTCGAACTACCCTAATCCCTTTAATCCATCAACACGGATTTCATACGGTGTCGCTCAGACCGGCTACGTTACAATAACGGTTTATGATCTGCTTGGCCGCACGGTCTCCACGTTGGTCGCTGGTGTGGTTGGAAAAGGAAATCACAGCATCGATTGGTCTGCGAAAGATGGAAAAGGCAACGATGTGGCAAGTGGAATCTACATCGCGCGGATTCAATCGGGTCAATTCGTGAAGAATGCAAAAATGATACTCCTGCGATAGAAGTCGAGGGAGGGTTAGACTATGCCGACTTCGTTTTCAAAAATCATATCTCTGATCAAGAATCTTCTATGAGACATTTTGTTGTGAGTATACTTGTATCGATTACCATTCTCTTGGTTTTCCATGAGCCGGCGGGTGCACAGGGTATTGAGAAGAGAGATACTGTTGGGGTTAAAAGCAGCAGTGTGGCATACTCCGATCAGATTCACTTCTCGATAATAGGCAATGGAGCTGTCACATTTGATTGGATTGGAACGGCAGACCGAATCATTTATGGTACTGATCCCAGCAATCTCCGTGATTCGATGTCGGCGTCACATCCCGGGTACTTGCCAGTCACTGCTCTTTGGGTTTCAGATCCCGGTCCCTACTGGGAAGCGAAGCTTACAGGACTTCAGCAGAACACCCTTTATACCTATAAAATCGGTAGCAACGGCCAGATAAATACTTTCCGGACTCCCCCTTTGCTGGGGACAGCGGGGTTCAGGGTTTGCACCGCGAGCGACATGCATAACAGCTCCCCGGAGTGTGTCGCCATGTTCGGTCAGATTGCAGCATTCAAACCCGCCTTGGTTATCACCACAGGTGACTTGACCGGGGCGGGTCCCGACGGACAGGACCGAGTGGTGACTCGTTTCCATGATGCTATGGTCTGGTCACAAAGTGCCGCATGGATGCCCGTCGAGGGGAACCATGACTGGGAGTATGTAGCTGCTGATGACTTGCGCACGTACAAAGGTCGCTTTGACATACCGAATCCAGGGACGATTTCAAGTTCGCCAGCAGTCAGTGCCGGAGGCGAAGACTGGGGTTGGTTTGATTACGGGAATACGAGATTTATCAGTTGTCCTGAACCATGGACATCAGCGAGCCGGAACGAGTGGAAAATCCAGGTCATCCCCGTGTTCGCAGCTGCTCAAGATGATCCCAACATCAAGTTCATCGTAACGTTCGGCCACAGGTCTGCTTACACAAGCGCAAGCGGACGTAGCCCCGGCGAGACAAGCCTTCGGACCATATTGGATGGTTTCCATACCGTCTACTCAAAATATGTTCTTGATCTTAGTGGACACAACCACCAGTATGAGCGTTATCCACTATCGAGCGGAATGACCTATATCATCAATAGCACAACCGGTGCATACTACCGGGGATGGGATAGTCCAACAAAGCCATCGAACTGTGCTTTTCGTGCAATCCATTACGGCATTCTGGTTCTGGATTTCTCTGATACCGCAATTCAGGGCCAATTCGTCTGTTCTGTCAATACAACCAACCCGGCTAGCGATTATATGCCGCGAGAGGAACATGTCTGTAGTACACCCGGAGTCATAATCGATGCCTTCACGATCACACCGCAGGGTGTTGCAGCCGTTCGTGAGACCATGAGTGAAGTCCCCAATGCGTTCTCTATCACCAATTATCCAAACCCGTTCAATCCGTCAACAATGATCTCGTATGATCTTCCGCAACGAGGTTTTGCAAAGATCGTGATCTACGATGTACTCGGTTGCATCGTCGCTACCCTCCTCAACGAGGCGACGGAAAAAGGGAATCATACAATTGACTGGAATGCGAAAGATGCAAATGGAAACGATTTGCCGAGTGGCATGTATGTGGCGCAGATCCAATCGGGCACAATGGTCAAAAGCACAAAGATGATCCTGTTGCGATAGTTGCGTATCGCTCTCGGACAACGAACGAACTATATCACTGACAACTGAAGACGAGATGAAAAACTCCATGTTTCGCCGAAGACAATTCTGGCTCGTATTGTTCTTCTTCGCATTTCAAGCATTCGCCCAGGTTACCCGGCAACCGTATCTTCAGGTGCCGACAACAAACAGCGTGGTTATCCGCTGGCAGAGCGGCACAGGAGTTATTGGAAAAGTGCATTACAGCAATTCAGTGTCTTCTTTAACAAGAACAATCGTGGAATCTGATGAGGAGAGAATCTATCACCAGGTCACGATCAGTGGATTGGCGCCAAATACAAAGTACTACTACTCTGTCGAAAAACCATCAAAGGGAACGGAAGGGCAATATTTCATCACCGCGCCCCCCACTGGCAGTAATGAGCCAGTTCGCATCTGGGTTATTTCCGATTTCGGTCAAACCAACTCGGGAGACAATGAACGGCGAGTTGAAACTGTTGCTCAATGGCGGACATTCAATAATGATAGCTACCATGCAAGTTTTGTTCTTTCATTGGGAGATCAAACTGAGGATGACGCCATCTATCAGCTACAGCACAACTATTTCAATCAGCTCGAAAATGTTCTGAGATCTTCCCCACTCTATACAACCGTTGGCAATCATGATGGCCATGACAGTCTCTACAATTATGTAAGAACTTTCACTCTTCCTTCGAACGCTGAAGCGGGCGGTATCGCATCCGGTACAAAGAAATATTACTCCTTTGACTATGCCAATATTCATGTGGTGAGTTTGTGTACGGAAATTCATGATGAGAACGGCAGAAAAGTCCAAAGAGAATGGCTAAAGAAAGACTTGGACAACAACAAGCAGGAATGGCTGATTGCGTGTATGCACCAACCTTTTCACAGCGGAGGGTATCATCCGTCGGACGAAGTCGAATATGCACAGCCTCAGAGATCAGATTGGCTTCCCATTTTGGAGGATCATGGTGTTGATCTTATCCTCTCGGGACATAATCATGTCTACGAACGGTCATATTTGCTGGATAATCTGATCGGGAAGACAACAACTCTTACTGCAGCAAATAAGAAGAATGCCGGCGATGGAAGAGAGGACGGAGATGGACCCTACGTCAAGAAAAAGGGGTTACCACACCAAGGAACAGTCTTCGTTGCAGTTGCAGCGGGTGGAAATTCGAATTCGATCAAGGACTATAGGCACTACTCAATATTCCCTGTGTATTTCCCCGGTTCTGATTATGAAGGCTCCGTGGTCATTGATGTACATGGCAACAGGATGGACGTGAAATTTTTGTGTGACGAGAAGAACAATAAGGGAAGTCATGTGTGGGACTATTTCACCATCATGAAGACCGAATAGACGGAAGGCTCATCACTGAATTGAGCTGAATCAATCATAACAGATGTGCGAAGCTTCATTATACGAAACACGGTATTCCTGTTCGTGGGAGCACGTATGGACCCGGTTGATATCATGGGTTGGATAGCAACGATCATCACGATTACGTACACAGGGTATGGATTGCCTGTGGAGTTCTACAAGAACTACAAGATGAAATCGACGGAGGGCTTGTCCCTGAGTATGATCATCATGATGTTTATGACCTTTCTCAGTTGGGTCATCTATGCAGCAATGAAATCACCTCCGGATTACTATATCATGGTCTGCAATTTCGTAGGTGCGGTGGGCGCATGCTTCATGCTGATTCAATTCTGGATGTACCGGAAACCACAAAACAAAACGACATGACTCGTATCTCCATTCATTTAGACAATTTGTCCCGATGAGCGTACCGCCACAGAAGAAGACATTTTTGGGATTTGGACTTGGCGCAGTGCAATCTAGCTTGATGCTTTTCGAAGCATACAAGTCGAACAATTTTGGCCGATTCGTCATTCTCGAAGTCAACGCCGATCTCGTAAGAGATGTTCGATCCAACCGTTGCGTGATAACTATTAACACAGCGACGAAGAATGGAATCATAAAATCGACGATCTCCGGTTTTGAGATTTATAACCCAACCGATCAGAAAGATCAAGCGTCCATTGCCTCTGCTATTCATGAAGCTGATGAGATGGCAACAGCCATACCAAGCACGGACTTCTACGATTTGGGTGACAATTCCTTAGCGCGGTTACTAGCGCACAATGTCAATTCCAAGAAGCCGCAAATTATTTATGCTTCAGAAAACAACAATTATGCTGCTGAAATACTCTTGGACAAAATCAGAGCGTACACTGATGACAAGACATTGAGTCAGTTTCAAACCATTAATACTGTTATCGGGAAAATGGGGGGCGTGATTCAGGACGACATCACGGTACAAGAGCTCGGTCTGGACCGGATGACGCCTGAAAGCAAAACCGCTGTCCTAGTTGAAGAGTTCAACCATATCATTATTTCGAAAATACGTCTGCGGAACTATAAGCGAGGTATCGAAGTCTTTCAAGAAAAAGATGATCTGCTCCCTTTCGAAGAAGCGAAACTGTTTGGTCACAATGCTGTTCATTCAATGTTGGGCTTCTTTGCGGCTCTTCGTGGTTACACCTTCATGAGCGAGATTCGAAATGATTCGAGCCTCTATGAGTATGGAGTTCGGGCATTTATGGATGAATCCGGAGGATTTCTCTTGGACAAATACAGAGACTTCGATGATCCTCTGTTTACCCGAGAGGGTTTTACCTACTATGCGACGGATTTGCTGGAAAGGATGACAAACCCTTATCTGCGCGATGAAGTCCAGAGAATATGCCGGGATCCATTGAGGAAGCTTGATTACGACGACCGGTTCTTCGGTACCATCAGAGGAGCGCTGGAACACAATGTTCGACCTACGATCTTGCCGAAGGCAGTGTTAGGTGCAATATGTTACATCATCAAGCATAAAGTTGATGCCGGTTTTCCATACCCGGATTCCGTTGAAGAATTGAACGCTGAAACTGTGAAATCGATAGTGATGGCTTTGTGGAAAAACAGACCGCTCGACGACTCCGGCACGGATTGTTTGAATCTGATCGTCGGTCAGTTTGATGAGTTTTGCGAAGAATTCATACGATCCCGAACGCGTTGACGATGGGGAGATGCGACAGATTCGTACGAGCTGACCCGGAAGCATAGTGAAAGCAGGTTGGAGCAAATGATGACGAAGAAGGAACGAGTCAAAGCCGCGATGATCCTGCAGGAAACGGATTTTGTTCCTTATCAAATGGATTGTCTTTCTGCTGCTGAGAAGAAACTCAAGGAACATTTCGGCGACAGGGACCTCGGCGACGTTATTGGGAACCATATGGCGATGTTCGAGCCGAGTTACTATTCCCTGTTTAAAGTGGAGGACGTAGGGCCGCGTAAATTCAAAGATGCGTTCGGAGCACTATGGGAACTCAAGCCGAACGAAGATATCGGCACGGTGATCGAATATCCATTGAAAGAGGCAACATTAAAGGGCTATGAGTTTCCGGATCCGAGTGCAATTATGGAGCTTGACGATATCCCTGCGTTCATTAGCAAAAACACAGATCGTTTCATTATTGGGGCGATAGGTTTTTCGCTCTACGAGCGTGCGTGGATTCTAAGAGGGATTGAGCCGATCCTCATGGATTTCGTCGAGAATCTTTCGTTTGTTGAAGAACTGTTTGACAGGATCATCGAATTTAATCTGGTGATCACAAAGAGATTGTGCCAGTTTCCGATCGACGCGTTCCATTATGGCGACGATTGGGGGCAACAGCATGGCCTGATTATGAGCCCTGCTCTGTGGCGCAAGATTTTCAAAAAGCGGTTGAAAACACTGTACGATGCTGTTCACAATGCAGGTCTGCCGGTCTCGGTTCATTCGTGTGGCGACATCACCGAGATTATTCCTGATCTCATCGAGATCGGCGTCAACATGATAACGCCATTGCAGGCTGAAGCACTTGATTTCAATTTCCTCAAAAAGGAATACGGCAAAGACCTTACGTTTTGGGGTGGGGTGAGCACGCAAAGAACATTACCTTACGGCACACCCGACGATGTCAGAGGAGAAATCAGGGAGCGAATAAGAGTTTTGGGAAAAGGTGGCGGATATGTCCTGGCGCCTTCACACGAACTTCAGGGGGACATTCCGCTCGAGAATATGCTTGCCTTCATCGACGAGGCCCAGCACCAGCGCTCCTGATAAAGTACGGTCGCGTAATGAATCATTTGTGCATAACAGCGAGGGATCGGCGATGCTGGTTTCTCCCGTGTCGTGGTCAAGCATGTCAAGGTTTCATACTCAAGTACGGAGATATCTATGGCAACACCAATATTATTGCCGAAGCAAGGAAATACCGTCGAGACTTGTTCACTTGTGAAGTGGATCAAGAAGAAGGGTGATCGTGTGAAGCGAGGAGACATAATCTGCGAGGTGGAAACAGATAAAGCAATGTTTGACATTGAGTCGCCTGAGGACGGAGAATTGCTTGAGTTGTTTTTCAACGAAGGGGACGACATAGCGGTCTTGACGAATATTGCGGTCGTGGGTAATCCTGGTGAAGATTATGCGGAATTCCTTCCTATAAAGCCGGGTGCAATCGCTGGAGAACCATCTGATCAAGACACTGCGGCAGGTGAAGGGAAGTCGAAGGCTGAAGAAGAGCGTGCTCAGGAAAAACCCCTCACTTCAAAATCTGGTGCAGAAAATTTTTCAGAAGGAAAGGGAATTTCACCCAGAGCAGGGAAACTGGCGGAGCAATCAGGCCTCGATATTCAAAGAATTCATGGAACAGGGCCGGGGGGCAGAATAATCGAGCGGGATGTTCTGGCATATGCCGCTTCTTCTGAACCGCGGTTCGCCTCGGAGAACTTGGTTGCACCAGGCGCATCCGACATCCAAAGGTCAAGCGAAACACACACCTTTTTGGGTGATGACGACGTTCAGATCGTTCCGCTGAAGGGGGTCAGAAAGCTGATTGCAGAACGAATGCTTGCGTCGCTTCGCAATTCTGCACAGCTAACATTGAACACGAGTGCGAGTGCGGCAAACCTGCTGGATGTCCGAAGGAATTTCAAAAGCAATGCAGGATATCATCAATTCAGTTCTGTGACAATCAATGACCTTGTGCACCAGGCAGTCATACAAGTGCTTCCCCACCATCCTGCTCTCAATTGCCTGCTTCAAGACGACAAGATCTTTTACTTCAAAAACATTCATCTCGGTTTTGCCGTTGATAGTCCGCGAGGCTTAATGGTGCCGGTCATAAAACACTCTCAGCAACTGAGCCTCCTGGCTCTCAGCAACGAAGCGAAACGACTGGCGACTCAATGTATCAATAGTAAAATCCTTCCAGACGAATTGACCGGCGGTACGTTTACTGTAACAAATTTGGGCAGCTTTGGCATCGAGTCTTTTACACCTGTCCTGAACTTGCCGCAGACTGCTATTCTCGGCGTGAACGCAATTGCTCTAAGGCCTGTTGACAAGGGAAGTGGCGTTGAATTCATACCCTACATATCCTTTTCACTGACGATCGATCATCGGGTGATCGATGGTGTCACGGGGGCGAAGTTTCTGCAAAATCTGGCAACAGCAATAACAAACATCAGCCTAAAAGTGATCGGGGATACGAAAGATTAAAGTGAAGAAAGGATATTCAGGAGATGATTGTTCCTCACCCGACTGTTTCTGAAACAACAAAAGATGCAATCTGTGAAATCGAATGAGCTGTTCTAATAGATAAAGGAGATCGTTGTGCCTAGGTCAATTCTTGTCAATCCGGAAGAAGTGAGAACTGCTGGAGTTCTGAGATCAAAGGATATTCCACTCAATTCGTACAAGCCCGATTTTAATTCCGAACTGAATAAATATGGTAAAGAAAGTCTAAAGCGGGTCCTGGTAGACATGCTGTTGATACGTCAGTTTGAGACCAGCCTGAGCAATATCAAGATTGAAGGTGCCTATCATGGGATTCAATACAACCATAAAGGACCAGCGCATCTATCGATGGGCCAGGAGGCTTCGGCCGTTGGTCAAGCATTGAATCTGTCCAAAGAGGATTTCATCTTCGGGTCGCATAGAAGTCATGGAGAGATACTGGCAAAGTGCTTCTCCTCGGTTCACAAACTGCGGGAAAGTGAATTAGAGGACATCATGAGATCCTATATGAATGGAAGGATCCTCAGGGCGATCGAGCACACCCGAACCAGCACCATGAAAGAATTTGCGATCGACTATGTATTGTATGGGACCATGGCGGAGATCTTCGCCAAGGAAACAGGCTTTAACATGGGACTCGGCGGGTCGATGCATGCCTTCTTCGCCCCCTTCGGAAGCATGCCGAACAATGCCATCGTTGGTGGATCTTCTGATATCGCAACGGGTGCAGCACTCTTCAAGCGAATCAACAGAAAACCCGGCATTGTTATTTCCAATGTGGGGGACGGAGCTTCAGCGACAGGTCCAACGTGGGAAGCCATCATCCTGGCATCAATGGATCAATACAAAACTCTGTGGGACAAAGAAGTCGGAGGTGCGCCCCCTATCCTCTTCAATTTCATAAATAACTTTTATGGAATGGGAGGACAGACGAGCGGAGAGACGATGGGATTCGGTGCGCTCGCCAGAATTGGGGCCGGTGTGAATAGTGACGCGATGCACAGCGAGCGGGTAGACGGGAACAACCCTCTGGCGATGGCTGATGCAATCGATCGAAAAAGGAAGATATTGGAAAGCGGAGATGGACCCGTGTTATTGGATACGATCACGTATCGTTTCTCAGGACATTCGCCCTCAGATGCTTCATCCTACAGGACGAAAGAAGAACTTGAGTTATGGCAAAAGCAGGACCCGATCAATGTCTATGCTGATTACTTGATACGTAACGGAGTTATTCATGCAATTGATTTTGAGAACATGAAAGAATTCGCTGTCGAGAAGATCAAGCACATTCTACAGTTGGCTATCTCGATGGACGTGTCGCCGAGAATATCCATGGATTCTGAAATCATCGGCGACTTTATGTTTTCGAATCAAAAGATAGAACAATTTGACGAGAGGAAGCCGGAAGTTCTTATACCGAAGGAGCAAAACCCAAGGGTAAAATCCCTCGCAACAAAAGAGCGGTACGCTTTCGACGAGAGTGGAAAGCCATTTCCGAAGTCGAAACTCTTCACGTATCGCGATGCACTGTTTGAAGCCGTGCTGCACCGCGCATACATTGACCCGACCTTGGTCGCGTATGGAGAGGAAAATCGAGATTGGGGTGGTGCTTTTGCAGTGTATCGCGGATTGACCGAAGCCTTACCGTATCACCGGCTATTCAACACGCCCATTTCTGAAGGAGCGATCGCCGGATCAGCAACCGGATACGCGCTGTGCGGAGGGAGAGTTGTTGCTGAACTCATGTATTGTGATTTTCTCGGCCGTGCAGGTGATGAAGTCTTCAATCAAATGTCTAAGTGGCAGTCAATGTCGGCTGGTGTGCTGAAGATGCCGCTAGTCCTTCGGATATCCGTTGGCAGCAAATACGGCGCACAGCATTCGCAGGATTGGACCTCAATCGTTGCCCATATCCCTGGCTTGAAGGTAATGTTCCCGGCCACTCCCTATGACGCAAAAGGGATGCTTAATTTGGCATTGAGGGGGAGTGATCCGGTCATCTTCTTTGAGAGTCAAAGGTTGTACGATATCGGGGAGATGTTTGTCAAAAGCGGCGTACCGAAAGAGTACTATGAAGTTAAAGAAGGCGAACCGGTGATTCGCAGGATGGGGAAGGATCTGACCTTGATAACGATCGGATCCACTCTCTATACTGCACTCAAGGCAGCAGATACTCTCAAAACCGCTTACGGATTAGAGGTTGAAGTGATCGATTCCCCATTCATCAATCCTCTCAACTACAACAAGATCATTGAATCGCTGAAGAAAACCGGAAACGTAGTGCTTAGCTCTGATGCAGTTGAAAGAGGATCGTTCCTCAATACCATGGCGACCCAGATTTCGCAATTGGCTTTTGATCATCTGGACGGACCCCCTGTCATTGTAGGATCGAGAAACTGGATAACTCCTGGTGCTGAAATG